>NZ_JBQTHF010000002.1:0-265830 GCF_052390155.1 Actinokineospora sp.
ATAACACGACGGTGGATCCCCCCAGCGATTCGCGCGCGCCCCCCGACACCACACGACCCCAGACAACGCCTCACAGCATCCCCGCTGACAGCCCCGACACCAAGACCCCAAACGGACGAACCTGCCAGCACCCGATCACACGCCCATCCGGGACAGCAAGCGGCCGGAGAGTGCCTATCCGTGTCTCGCGGCGCGATACACAACCTGATCGTCAAGGTCGTCCGTTAGGGCAGGTGGTTCAGCCGAGACCGCTGCCGCGCACACCACAACCCACGCGAACGCGCACAACAGTTGCGGAACACCATCGCCGAGCCAGCCCACCAAACTGGCCGGTAGCTCTCCGCGCAGGTCGGTCAGCGCGAGGTCGCGGCCCGTGGCGACCGCCTGGCACAACCCGGCCGCCACAGCCGCCACCGGAGCGACGACGTGCGGGCGGAGTCTGCCGAACAGCCACGTGCGGCGCACCGCGTAGACCACCACCGCGACCCCGAGGCCCGCGAACCCGGCCAACACGAACCCGACCGGCACACACAGCCACGGCGGCCACCGCACCCCGGCCCGACGCGGGTCAGCGGGCGGCGTCCGGCGGACGGGCCAGGCGAACAGTCCAATCAGGACAAGGAGGAACACCGCGCCGACGCCGAGCAGCACCAGATAGGTCGTGTTCGGCCGGTAGGTGAGCCGCACCTCGCCGCCCGCGCCCTGCGGGAGCACCCATGCCTGCTGCCAACCGTCGATCCTGATCGGTTGCAGGATCTGACCGTCCAAAGTGGCCTCCCACCCCGGATTGTGGTTCTCCCGCACCACAAGGAGTTGCTCGTCACCGGGCCCGACCACCACCGAGCGGCTCGTGGCGGCCCAGGTGAGCGGGATGGCGGGCCGACCACGGCGTTCGGCGGGCAGTGGCCTGCCGAGGAGCACCGTTGTCGGCGTCAGGACACCGACACCCGCGTCGGCGCGCAGGGTGTGCCGTCCGGCGGACAGATCCGGCAGGGGCGCGCACGGCCGGACCGGCAACGGTTCCAGGGCCAGCAACGATCGCACGGTCGGCTCGGCGGCCAACGGCACGGCCTGGCCGTCGAGCAGGAGCCGTCCGGCCTGGCCGCAGGCGAGCTCGACCACCTCGTCCGCACGCGGCGCGGGGGCGAAGTCCATGCCGTCGAGCTTGAGTTCGCCGATGCCGACCGGGAGCAGTGTCGTCCCTCCAGTGTGGACGTCCACAGTGGACAGTGGGGCGACCTGGGCGACCTTGATCCGCAGCCGGTTGGTGACCAGCGGCGCGAACGCGACATCGCCGGACGCAGGCACCGTGACGTAGCGGACCTCCTCGCCCGCCCGCAGTTCCAGCTCGACCGGGACCGACGCGGCCACCGCGTCCGGCATCCGCAGCCGCAGCCCGGTCAGCGTCGCCTGCCGCCCCCAGGCCAGGTCCAGGGTCGGGGTGCGGTCCTCGCGGCCCGCGAGCCAGACCGTGCGCAGGTCGCCGTCCACCGCGGCGTACGGCGAGGCCGCCGGCTGCTGGTAGGCCAGCGACGACGAGTTCGCGACCACGCCCATCCGGCCGAACACCACCTCGTCGAGGCCCGGCCCGGGCACCGGCTGGGCGAACGCGGTCACCTCGGGCGGGCTGCCGAAGTCCGCGTCGAACTCGCGCCGCAGTTCGCCCGGTTCGGCCGAGCGGCCACCCAATGGGTTGCCGCAGGCCCAATACGGTTCCGTCGCCACGCACGGCGCGACCTGCGGACGCCTGCTGAGCAGCACCGACTCGACGCCCGTCGCGGTGGGCAGGGTGACCGTCCGCACGGGGTCGACGCCGGGGATGTCGATGTCGGTGATGCCGACCCGGCCCGGGCCGCTGAGCCGGGTGCCGGTGACGGTGACCCGCAGCCGCGTCGTCGGGCCCGGCAACCGGACCCGGTACTTGCCCGGACCCGCGACGGACACCTCGACGTCCCCGCTGTCGGTGCTCACCCGCAGCCCGGTGATGGCGCGGTCGACCAGACCGGAGTCGAGCATGGTCACGTCGATCTCGCCGACCCGCTTCGGCCCGTCGAACACCACGTCGAGCCACTGGCCGACCACCGACTCGTCGCCGGAGGAGATCCACGACGTCGACGGATCGCCGTCGACCGCCGCGAACGGCTGGAACTCCAGGCCCTTCGGCAGGCCGACCGCGGCGGCGTCGGATGCCGACGAGGACGCCGACACCGCGGCCAGGCCACCCCCGTAGCTGATCCGGCTGTCGGAGTCCGCCCAGGCGGGGTCCAGCAGATCGGTGACGCGGCGGCCCGACCGGGGCTGCTCTCCCGGCCCGAGCGGCGCCGAGACGTTCTCCCTGGCCCGGCCGAACTCGACCTCACGCCGGAGCAGGGTGTCCGTGGTGATGGTCGGCACCCGGCGGTCGGGGTCGTCCGCGCCGAGCAGCACCGGGCGGTCGGCCAGGCCCGCGTCCGAGAGCTGCAACATGCTCTCCGGCGCGCCGAGCACCCGCACGAGATCGGCCATGTCGTAGGTGACGACCTGCTCGCGGTAGGCGTCGACCCGGTAGACCTCCAGCGCCTGCATTCGCGGGAACAGCCCGTTGTCCAGCACATCCGGGCCCGCGCGGCCACCGACTACCGGCCCGAACCCCGCCACCCGCACGATGCCCGGTGACGCGTCGAGCGACGCGCGCAGCAGACCCGGTTCGACATACGGCGTGCGCTGGAGGTTGGTGTCGTTGCGCACGAGCAGGTAGCGGACGCCGGTCCGGCCGAGCACCTCGGCCAGGCCCGGTGACCCGCGGCCGCTGGTGACCAGTTCGTCGAGCGCGGACAGGGTTCTGGCCAGGCCGGGCGATCCCGGCGGCACCAGCGCCCGGGTGAGCCAACCGCCCGCCATCAGCGACTGCATCGGGTCGTCCATGGTGCGGCCCCACTGGTACTCGCCGAACGGCGCCGCGGGCAGCGCCAGCGTGGCGCCCCGGTCGGCGTTGCGGTCGAGCCAGGACGTCGCCTCCCGCCAGTACGGCGGGATGTCGGCGAACGGCCCCGGGGTGATCACCTGGGTGCTCACCGCCGTGGTCACCAGGCCGAGCAGCGCCAGCGCCGTGCCGCCGGTGGCCACGACGCTGCGCTCGGCGGGCCACGGCTGCCCGAGCACATACGCCACGCCCAACGCCAGCGGCAGCCGCACCAGCGGGTCGAACTTGTGCAGGTTGCGCAGCGGACCCGCGGGCCCGTCCAGCAGGTTCTGCAGCGCCGCCGACCAGGGCGCCGAGAAGTCGCTGAGGTGGCCCGCGGACAGCAGGATCACCCCGAGCACGGCGGTGAACACCAGGAACCGGCGCTCCGGCATGCCGAACCGCAGCAGCCCGGACAGCCCGATCGCCGCGATCACCGCCGTGAGCACGATCAGGATCGGGCCCGTGCCGACCGCGGCACCGCCGGGCCACCAGGTCTGCCCGTCGACCACCAGCCGGGTGACCCAGTTCGTGGTGCCCCTGGTCGCGTCGACGAGCCCGCCCGCGCTGGTCGTGGCCGACGCGGTCTCGGTGTAGGGGACGAACGGGAACCCGTAGCGGCCCAGCAGCGGCAGCGGCGCGAGCCACCAGGTCACCGCCAGCCCGACGCCCAGCGCCCACCAGGCCATCAGCGCGTTCCGCCGCGGGCCGCGCGGCCGGGTCAGCAGCCACACCGCGGGCACCAGCAGGATCGCGAACACGGCCGCCGCGTTGATCCCGCCCGCGAACAGCAGCGCCAGCGCCGACAGCGCGGCGGCCTTGCGGGTGCTGCCCGTGCGGCTGCCCGCGATCAGCGGCGCGAGTACCCACGGCAGCACGCTGGTCGGCAGCAGCTCGGCCGAGTTGGTGCCCAGCAGCGTCAGCGCCCGCGGCGCGAGGGCGTAGACCAGCGCGCCGATCAGCCGGGTGTTGGGACTGCCGATGTTCAGCAGCGTCGCCACCCGGCGAGCGCCGAGGAAGGCCAGCACCAGCAGCGCCGCCATCCACGCGCGCTGCACGATCCACGGCGGGACCGCCGCGAGCTGGCCGAGGCCGAAGAACGGGCCCATCGGGAACAGGTAGCCGTTCGCCTGGTTCTGCAACCGGCCCAGCTCGGCCGCCGGGTCCCACAGCGACAGTGCCCTGGCGAGGAACGCGCCGGGGTCGACCACCAGGTCCAGCTTGGTGTCGCCGACGATCTTGCCGGGCGCCTGGAGGAACGCCACCGCGGTGAGCAGCGCGCAGCAGGCGACCGCCCGGAGTCGGGCGACCATGGCCACCGACCGCTTGCCCCGCAGCCGATAGGAAGACTCGGCGCCGGGTTCGCTCGCGAGCTCACTCACGTTACGCGGTCCAGCGTTGGCAGGGGTGCGCCGAGTAGTCGCTCGATGTCCTTGGCAGGCCGGATGGTGATCTGGTGCAGGCCTGCCGCGGTGAGCGCGTCGAGCAGGTCGCCCGGGCGGCACTGCTCGGCCAGCAGCCAACCGCGTCCGCCGTCGCCGCACCCGGCCGCGCCCATGTCCACAGTGGAGAGTATGCCGTCGAGTCCCGGCGGACCGCTGAACTCGGCGACCATGGCCTCCGGCCGCCAGGTGCCCGCGTGCCCGCCCCGGTGCCCGCCCGCGACGACGCGGACGAAGCGCCTGCCGGTGTCCGCCCAGTCGAACCGGCCCGCCCACCGGACGCACGAGTCGGTGACCTCGGCGGCGGCGTCCGGGTCCGCGAGGTGGCGCAGGGCCGCGTCGATCGTGTCGGCGACGTCGCCGCCGGGCGGGACGAGCCAGCCGGTCTCGCCGTGGCGCACCGAGTCGCGCAGCCCGTCGACGGTCAGGCACACCGTGGGCAGGCCGTGCTCGGCGGCCTCCAGCACGGCCAGGCCCCAGCCCTCGCCGTCGGACAGCGTCACGTGCAGCCACGAGCTGGTCAGCAGCGCCGACTTCGTCGCGTCGTCGACGTAGCCGTGCACCACCACGGCGCCGTCGGACCGCTCGGCGAGTTCGCGCACCGCCTGCTCCCGCGGGCCGCGACCGATCACGTGCAGCCGCAGGTCCGGCCAGCGCTCCCGCAGCCGCAGCGTGACCTGGACCAGGTCGTCCACCCGCTTGTGCGTGACGAGCCTGCCGAGACACACCAGCGCGGGGGTGTCCGATCGTGCCGACCGCGTCACCGCGCGCCGGGTCAGCCCGTTCGGCACGACGAAAACCTTGCCGCGCCAGGTAAGCCGCTCGCGCATAGCGTCCACTGTGGACGGTGAGACGGCGACGGTCACCGCGCGCCGGTAGACCACCTTCGACGCCGGGCCCTCCAGCCAGCGGCCGACCGCGGCGAGCCAGGCCGGGAAGTGCACGCCGAACTGGCTGTCGTGCACGTGGTGCACGACGAGCACCACACCAGTGCGGCGGGCGGTGACCAGCGGGCTGAAGAACGGGATGCCGTTCTGGCAGTCGACCACGACGTCGATCGATCGGCGGTGTCGCAGCAGCCACCACATGGTCCACAGGTACACGGTCCACTGGCCGCCGCGACGCACTGTCGTGATCCCGCCGGACCGGTCCGAACGCGTCTGCCCCGGGGCCCGTGCGGTCAGGTACACCACCCGCCCGCCCGCCGCGGAGATCGCCTCGGCGACGCGCCAGGCGTACTCCTCGGCACCGCCCGCGAGCGGATGCCCGGGGTCGCGCCAGTTGACCAGCGCGACCCGCACACCGGCCAGCGCGCGGACTCCGTCACGCACTCTGGGTGGCCTCCACCGCACCGAATGCCGGGAGCACCGACGGGCTCGGCGCCGACTCGGCGGCCAGGATGGCGCGGATCTCCAGCAGGGCGAGGAAACTGCGGTAGCCGTCGCGCACCGCGTCGAAGGACGAGCCCGGCACGTCGGTCCACTGCACCGGCAGCTCCGAGACCACCAGCCCGGCCCGCTGCGCCCGCGCCAGCAGCTCGACGTCGAAGGCGAACCCGACCGTGCGCAGCGGCTGGAACAGCGCGTGCGCGGTGGCCCGGTCGAAGAACTTGAACCCGCACTGGGTGTCGCCGATGCCGGGCACCAGCTCCCGGACCGCCCGGCGGAACGCCCACGCGCCCGCCAGCCGGACCGCGCTGTGCCGCGCGCACACGGTCGACCCGGGGTGCGCGCGGGACCCGACCACGACGTTCACCCCGGCGCCGAGCTGGACCAGCACACCCGCCAGCGCGTCGACCCCGGTGGCGAGGTCGGCGTCGCAGAACCCGACGAAAGCGCTGTCGCTGGCGAGGATTCCGGCGCGGACCGCCGCCCCCTTGCCGCGCTCGGCGCACTGCATCAACCGGACCGGCACGGGTCCGCCGCTGTGGGCGGCCACGACGTGCGCGGTGCGGTCGGTACTGCCGTTGTCGACGACCACGATCTCGCTCGCGGGGGCGTAGCAGGCGAGCGCGGCAGTCAGTCCGGTCAGTGTGGTGGGCAGCCGCCGTTCCTCGTTGAGCGCGGGGACGACGACCGTGAGCTGGGTGCCCACTGGCCCATCAACGCTTGTACAGGTTGTCGGCGACGAGATTCTCCGGGGCCTGCGGAGTGGGCGAGGTGTTGGCCACCGAGACGATGCCGAGGGCGACGGCGAACGCTAGTGCAGCCCCGACAAGAACCGAGGCAACGGTGGCGAGCATGCGAACTCCTACTGGTTCCTGGTGGCCGACGCGCGGAGCTTACCCGCCAGTAACGCGCAAAGGACAGCCCCAATCGCAACACCGTTCACAGCGGTCCACACCACTACCAGCGCGTTCGCGCGAACGGCGTCCGGCACTGGGCCGACCGGCCCGTCGAGCCGGTACAGCCGAAGGTCGGCGCGGTCGACCACGAGCGTGGCGCCCGCCAGCCGGTCGACCAGCGCGGCCGTCTCGGCGGTGCCGTCGAGTTCCACCAGCACCCAGCCGATCCCGAGCGCGCGCAGCGGCGGCGACAGCGGCCCCGGCTCGGCGAGGACCCGGCCGACCCGCGGCGTGAGCGGGCTCTCCCCCGCGATCACCACGTCGCCGACCCGCACCTCGTCGTTGGCCACGGTCGGCGCGGCGAACATCTTCGACGCGGGCGCGATCGATGGCCCGCCCGGGTTCCACGGGTAGCCCCGCATGGACTTCCAGGGCAGCACGAGCACCGCGTCCGGTCCGCGCACGGCCGCCCTGGCCAGCTCGAACGACTCCGGGTAGGTGGCGGGCCGCAGCGCGCCGGACAGGCCCCACGCCATCGCGGGCAGCAGGGCCAGCGGTGCCGCGACCGCGACCACGCCGACCAGCGCGGCCGCCGGTCCGGCGGCTCTGCCGACCGCGGCCACCACCAGGGCGAACCCGTAGCAGACCGCGACCGCGACCAGCCCCAGCCACCGGCTGGAATCACGCAGTACCGCGACCGCTGGAACCACCTCGGCCACCGCGCGCAGCAGCGCGGCGCCCGCGTCCAGTGTCGGCAGACAGGCGCCGACCATGCCCACCGCGCCCGCGCCGAGCAGCCCGGCCCAGTGCGCGGTCGGCACGTCGCGGGCGAACCGGTAGCCGGCCAGCGCGAAGCAGCCGAGCGTCAGCGCGAGCACCTGCACCAGCAGCAGCTCGCGCCCGGCGGGCACGGCGCCCGACGCCCACACCCCGGCAAGTTGCAGCGCCGTGCCGAACGGGCCGAAGGGCCCATCCGGCCGCAGCGCGAACGCGTCGAACCCGGCGGGGTCGGCGCGGATGTCCGTGGTTCGCAACAGTGCCGGGAGCAGCCAGGGTGTCGACGCCAGCAGCAGCGCACCCAGTCCCACCAGCCAGTTCGCCGCCCGAGCACGGCTCGCGGCGAACTGCGCGACCAGCAGGACCGCGGTCAGCACCCAGCAGCTCACCCCGCCGACAACCCCCGGCAGCAGGGCCAATCCGAGCCGCGGCAGCTCCGCGACCCCGCGCTCGGCGACGCGCCTTGCCGCGATCGCGACCACCGGCAGGCCCGCGTAGCCGAGCAGGATCGCCCACTGCCCGAGGTCGAGCCGTTCGTAGGTCCACGGGTTCCAGACGAACAGCACCCCCGCGGCGAGCCTCGGCAGCGGCGCGGTCACCGGAACCAGCGCCGCCATGCCCGCGCACCCGAGCGCGAACGCGACCAGCACGAGCGCCTTGATCACCCACGCGTCGGGCAGCACCCACGACAGCAGGTACACCACCAGGTCGCTGGGCACCGCCCTGGGCAGCGCCGCGCCGAGACCGAGCAGGTCCGGGTTCCACGGCGGACCCGGCAGCCCGACCATGTCGACGTGCAGCAGGAACCCCGGCCCCAGCGCGGGCCCCAGCGCCAGCGCCCCGGCCGCCGCGCCGACGATCCCGGCGAGCCGGACCAGGCTCCGTTCCCGCACGTCATCACCACACTCTCGGCCTGTCGCCGGTCAACTGGGCTCGGCTAGTGTCCGCGCCATGTCATCTTGGTTGTCCGGGCGGCGGGTCACGGCCGCGGTCTCCTTCCTGGCCGCGCGGGTGCCGGACCGCGTCTTCGCCGCCGCGGTGGCCCGTACCTACCACCGGTTCGAGCCCGAACTCAGCCGGCTCGCCGACTTCTGCCCCGACCACGGCACCGCGCTCGACATCGGCGCCTGGTACGGCCCGTGGTCGCGGGCGTTCGCCCGCAGGCTCGACCGCGTGGTCGCCGTCGAGCCGAACCCGGCCGTGGCGAACCTACTGACCAGGACGGTTCCCGGCAGCGTGCGGGTCGTCCAGGCGGCGGTCAGCGACCAGGTCGGCGACGGCACGCTGTTCGTCCCCCGGACCGGGATGGGCACCGAGGGCACGGCGTCGCTGCTGACGGCCGCCGCCGACGGCAGCACGGCCACCGCGGTCGCCACCACCACGATCGACACGCTCGCCGTCGACGACGTGACGATGATCAAGATGGACGTCGAGGGCGTCGAACTCGCCGCGCTGCACGGCGCCGCGAAGACCCTGGCCGCGCAGCACCCGGTCCTGATGATCGAACTGGAGTACCGGCGCAGCCCGGTGGACGAGGTGGTCGAGTACCTCGCGGGCTACGGCTACCAGGGCGAAGTCCTGGTCGACGGGCACTGGCGCGGCCTGGGCGAGTTCGACCTGGCAGGCCACCAGGCGCGCGTCGCCCCGCTGATCGAGGGCCGCGGCTACCTGGCGACCATCCGCTCGCCCGAGCCGAGATACGTGAACAACGTGGTCTTCCGTCCGTGCTGAACGACTCGCCCGTCCGGCCGCCGCCCGGCCGGTCCCTGGTCACCGCGTCACTGCTGATGACCGCCGCGACCGTGGCGTTCAACCTGCTCAGCTACGTGCTCGCGGCGGTCGGCACCCGGGTGCTCGGCCCGCAGGGCTACGGCGACCTCGCCGCGCTGCTCGGCCTGCTGCTGGTGGGCAACGTCCCGGCGCTCACCCTGCAGGTCGTGGTCGCCCGGCGGATCGCGGCGGGCGAACCTGGCGGTCTCGGCCGCGCTGTCGTGGTGACGACAGCCGCCGTCGCGCTCGTGGGCGCGCTGGCCAGTCCGATCCTCGGGCCGGTGCTGCGACTGCCGACCGCGGCGGTGGTGCTGCTGGTGGTCACGTTGATTCCGTTGACGGTCGTCGGTGCGCTGATGGGCGCGGTGCAGGGGGCGCACCGGTTCGGCGGGCTCGCCGCGATCTGCGTCGTCATGGGGATAGGGCGAAGCGGCGGCGCGATGCTCGCCGTGAGCCTCTACGCCACGGCCACCTCCGCGATGGCGGGAATGGCGATCGGCATGGTCGCCACCGCCGCGGTCTCGGCGGTGCTGGTCGGCCCCGGTGTCCGGCGGGCGCTGACGACGATCGCCGACGGCGCGGCCGTCGTCCGCGAGGTCGGTCGCGCGGCGGCGACCATGCTCGCCGCGGTGGCGATCACCACGGTGGACGTCCTGCTCGCCCAGCGCTACCTGCCCCCGGGTGACGCCGGTCTCTACGGGGCGGCGGCGGTGGTCACCAAGGTGGCGCTGTGGCTGCCGCAGGCGGTGACCCAGGTGGCGGTGCCCCGGTTCGCCGTCGCCACGCACCGCCGGGACACCCTGCGGGTGTCGGTCGCCGTCCTCGCCGGGCTGGGGATCGTCGAGGTCGTGGGCATCCTGCTGGTCGGCCCGAGCCTGTTCCGGCTCACCGTGGGTCCGGGCTACGAGGGTGTGAACGGCCTGCTGTGGCTGTTCGCGGCCGAGGGCGCGCTGCTCGCGATCGCGCAGTTGGTCATCGTCTCGCGGGTGGCCGCCACCGACCGGCTGATCGGCCCGCTGATCTGGGGCGGCCTGGTCGCGGAGATCGTCCTGGTGTCGGTGCTGCCCGTCTCGATCACGGTGATCGCGGTGATCGCGACGGCGACCGCGACCCTGATCGCGGCGGCCGGTCTGCTGCTGCCGATCCAGGCCGCCGGACGCGGGACGGGTCAGCCGACAGAGACCGCCCGATAGCTTCGCCGCTCGCCGGGAGAGCGGCCATTCGGCGGGTCAGAGTGCGACGCCCATGGCCTGGAGCAGGGTGCGGAACTTGGCCGAGGTCTCGGCGAGTTCCTGGTCCGGGCGGGAGTCGGGCATAATCCCGGCGCCCGCGTACAGCCGCATGGCGGTGTCGTGGACCTCCGCGCAGCGCAGCGCAACCACCCACTGGCCGTCGCCGTTGGCGTCGCACCAGCCGACGACGCCGCTGTAGAAGCCCCGGTCGAACGGTTCGAGTTCGGCGATGACCGCCCGCGCCCGCTGCCTCGGCGTGCCGCACACCGCGGGGGTCGGATGCAGCGCCCTGGCCAGCCGCAGCGACGAGACGCCGGTGTCGACCAGTTCGCCGGTGATCCTGGTGGCCAGGTGCCAGACGGTCGGGGTGGCCACCAGCGACGGGGCCGCGGGCACGTCCAGGCGCCGGCAGAACGGCCGCAGCGTCTCGACCACCATCTCGACCACTAGCCGGTGCTCGGCCTGGTTCTTGGTCGACGCGAGCAGGGCACGGGCGTTGCCGCGGTCGGTGTCCGGGTCGGCGTCGCGGGGCGTCGAGCCCGCCAGCGGATGCGACACCACATGGGTGCCGGTGCGCGCGAGCAGCAGCTCGGGGCTGGCGCCGACGAGCGTGCGCCCGCCGGGCAGGTCGGCGGCGTAGGTGTAGCCCCTGGGGCTCGCCGCGGCCAGGCCGGGGAGCATGGCGCCCACGTCGACGCGCTCGGCGAAGGTGAGCAGCAGCGACCGGGCGAGGACGACTTTGCGCAGGTCGGAGCCGTCGCGCAGGGTGGCGACCGCGGCGGCCACGGCCCGCTCGTACACCGCGGGCTCGGGGATCTGCGCCAGGTGGGGGGAGGCCGGTGTCCACGGACCACGAGGCGGCAGGTGGCCGTGCACGGGGCCCGCGCGCCGGACCGTGTCCGGGATCACCAGGTGCGACGCGGCGCCGACGTCGAACGGGAGGGCGCCGACCGCGACGGGGGCGTCGGAGTCGACCAGGAGTTTGGTGACCCGCGCGGCCAGCTCGTCGGGATCCGGTTCGGCGACCACGGCCTGGGTGCCCGATGCCAGCAGCGTGCCTTCGGGGCCCGCCAGCAGGAACGATCCGGGCAGGTAGTCCTCGATCAGCCCGGCCGGTCCGCGATCTCCGTCGTCTGCCACCACACCATCATGCCCAGCGGTCCGGCCGACCGCGGTATGTCGTTGGCCACCACACCGGGTGGGCGACGAACCGTCACCCACCCGGCGGTGGCGATTTCGTTAGCCGAGCGCGTCGATCAGCGCGGAGCGCTGCCGGTCGCCCAGACCCGCCGCGCGGCGGTCCGGGTCGATGCCTGCCTGGTCCAGCAGGGCGGCGACCTTCACCGCACCCAGGCCGGGCACCGCCTTGAGCAGGGCCGCGACCTTGGTCTTGCCGATGGTCTTGTCGTCCTTGGCCTTGCCGAGCACCGACGCGATGGTCCGCTCACCGGACTTGATCGTCGCCAGCAGCTCGGAGCGCGCCTTGCGGGCCTCGGCTGCCTTGGCGAGCGCATCCGCGCGCTGCTCGGGAGTCAACGTGGGCAGAGCCAACGTGGTTGTCCTTCCTTCTTCACCCGTCGCGGCAGCGACGGATCTGACTTTTGTCGTCTGGCAGGTTGTCTGACAGGCGCCGCGACTACCGACGGTCACCGGAGCGGAACACCAGGTCCCCACCTCGGCTCATCGCGCGACCTGGCCGCCCGACGCCTTTCACCAGTAAACGACACCTCGCTGGGCAACATACCCCCGACACGCGCAAACCTCGCGCGGAGCGCGCCGCGGGGGAGACTGGCGACACTGCGTGACATCATGATCAAGATCGGCCGCCTGCATGATCGAATAGTCGAAATGACCGATCTCGACCGTGTTGCGGGCGCGAAACGCGCACTATCGTTGTTGACTCTTGCCAGTACGTCGGGGCCGAAGAAACCCGCTGCCGACGGCGTCCGCCGTCAGACCCACAGGGAGCTTGATCGACGATGTTGAGCACCATGCAGGACGGCCAACTGACCATCGGCACGCTGTTGCGGCACGGGTCGACGGTGCACGCCACCAGCGAGGTCAAGACCTGGACCGGCACCGACGCCCGGCGGTCCACCTTCGCCGAGATCGGCACCGGTTCGGCCCGGCTGGCCAACGCGCTGCGCGGCCTCGGTGTCACCGGCGACCAGCGGGTCGCGACGTTCATGTGGAACAACGCCGAGCACCTGACCGCCTACCTCGCGGTGCCCGCGATGGGCGCGGTACTGCACACCCTCAATGTGCGGCTGTTCCCCGAGCAGCTCACCTACATCGCCAACCACGCCGAGGACCACGTCGTCATCGTCGACGGCACCCTGGTGCCGCTGCTGGCGAAAGTGCTGCCGACGTTCGAGACCGTCAAACACGTCATCGTGGCCAACGGCGACGCGTCGACCCTCCAGGCGCCGGACGGCGTGCGGGTGCACTCTTACGCCGACCTGGTGGGCGCGCAGTCCGACGAGTTCGACTGGCCCGAGGTGGACGAGCGCTCGGCCGCCGCGATGTGCTACACCTCGGGCACCACCGGCAACCCCAAGGGCGTCGTCTACTCGCACCGCTCGATCTACCTGCACTCGATGCAGGTCTGCGCGGCCGACGGCATGGCGCTGTCGGCGGCCGACTGCTCGCTGGTGATCGTGCCGCAGTTCCACGCGATGTCCTGGGGCATGCCGTACGCGGCGTTCCTGTGCGGCGCGTCGCTGATCATGCCCGACCGGTTCCTGCAGCCGGAGCCGCTGGCCCAGCTCATCGCCACGCTGCGCCCGACGCACTCGGCCGCCGTGCCGACGATCTGGCAGGGCCTGCTGGCCCACCTGGAGCACCACCCGCAGGATCTCAGCTCGCTGCGCGAGGTCGTGGTCGGCGGCTCCACGTGTCCGCCCACGATGATGCACACCTTCGCCGAGAAGTACGGCGTGCACATCACGCACGCGTGGGGCATGACCGAGACCTCGCCGCTGGGCACGGTGTGCCGCCCGCCCACCGGGCTCTCCGAGGAGGAGACCTGGAAATACCGCTACACCCAGGGCAGGCTGCCCGCCGGCGTCACCGCGCGGCTCATCGGCGACGACGGCACCGAGGTGCCCTGGGACGGCGAGACCGTCGGCGAGCTGGAGGTGCGCGGGCCGTGGATCACCGCCTCGTACTACCGGCTGGAGGAGGACGGCGAGGGCGCGGAGAAGTTCGACGACGGCTGGCTGCGCACGGGTGACGTCGGCGTCCTCACCTCGAACGGCTTCCTCACCCTGACCGACCGGTCCAAGGACATCATCAAGTCCGGCGGCGAGTGGATCTCCTCGGTGGAGCTGGAGAACCACGTGATGGCGCACCCGGCGGTGGCCGAAGCCGCGGTCATCGGTGTGCCGGACGAGAAGTGGGACGAGCGCCCGCTGGTCACGGTCGTGCTGCGCGAGGGCGCGACGGCGACCCCGGAGGAGCTGCGCGACTTCCTCGACGGCAAGGTCGCGAAGTGGCAGCTCCCGGAGAACTGGGCGTTCATCACGGAGGTCCCGAAGACCAGCGTCGGCAAGTTCGACAAGAAGGTGCTGCGGGCCGCGCACTCGGCGGGCAGCCTCGACGTCAAGCACCTGGGCTGAGCGGGCGGCACCTCCGGGGCGGTCCGCCCCTGAGGTGCTACCCAGGGTGGGCGTTAGCCGACCGGTACCGCCAACCGGGGTCGGCCGCTGCGCCGGGTAGGTAGGGTCTCTTGGGTCCCGACTCACGCCAGGAGGTGACCAGGCTGCCCGACACGTCGACACCGAACGGACGCCACCGAAAGCTCAACGCCACGTCGTACGTCGTGCTGGGCATGCTGTCGCACGGGCCCGCGACCAGCTACGACCTCAAGCAGCGCGTCGGCTACACCATCGGCAACTTCTGGGCCTTCGCCCACTCGCAGCTCTACGACGAGCCCGCCCGGCTCGCCGAGGATGGCCTGGTGACCGCGTCGGTCGAGCAGGGCGGTCGGCGCAGGCGCACGTACTGCATCACCGCCGAGGGCGGCGACGTGCTGCGCGAATGGCTCGTCTCGCCCACCGAGGACCAGACCGAGGTCCGCGATCTCGGCCTGCTCAAGCTCTTCTTCGCCACCTTCGCCGAGCCGGACAACCTGCTCAAGCTCGCCCGCGACCGGCACGCCTCGCACAAGGCGCGCGGCGACGGCTACCTCGAACAGCACGAGCAGATCGTCGACCACGGCGACCGGTGGCAGGTGAAATCGCTCGAACTGGGGATCAGGTACGAGCGCTGCGTCGAGGAGTTCTGGGCGGAGTTCATCGCCGAGCTGGAAGCCGAACAGGGCCACTAGGGCGAGAACTGTTTACATAACAGCGGGCAAGCGTGAAAATCTCTCCCATGAGATTGCGTCTGCTCGCCACCGGTGTCCTCGCGCTGGCGTTCGCGGCCACCCTGCTGCCCGTGCCCGCCACCGCCACCTCAGGCGCCCCGGTCGACTTCCACCAGTGGAAATCCCCCCGCGACTTCCACGCGGGCCAGTCCGCGGGCGTGCGCCTCGGCGCGCGCGGCGACCTGCGCGTCGGCACGCCCGCGGGCACCGTCGAGCACACCGAGCCCGAGCTGGGCACGACCAGGACCTACGACTACGGCACCTGGACCTCGCCGGTGTACCGGCCCGGGTTCGACGCCACCCAACTCGTCGCGTCGTGGAACGCGACCACGCCGGCGGGCACCTGGCTCGCCGTCGAGCTGCGCGCCGACGGCCCGCGCTGGTACACGATGGGCCGCTGGGCCTCCGGCGACGCCGACATCATCCGCACCAGCGTGCCGGACCAGTCCGACGCGGCGGGCTACGTCGATGTGGACACGTTCGTCGCGCGCAAGGACGTGCCGCTGCGCAGCTACCAGCTCCGGGTGACGCTGTACCGGCTCGCGGGCACCGCCGCGTCGCCGAGCCTGGGCATGGTGGGCGCGATGACCTCCGCCATCCCCGACCGGTTCACCGTGCCCGCGAGCACCCCCGGCCCCGCGCGGGGGATCGAGCTGCGGGTGCCGCGGTACTCGCAGAACACCCACGTCGGGGAGTACCCGCAGTACGGCGGCGGCGGCGAGGCGTGGTGCAGCCCGACCTCGACGGAGATGGTGGTCGAGTACTGGGGCCGCCGCCCGAGCGCGGCCGACCTGGCGTGGGTCGACCCGGCGTACGCGGACCCGAGCGTGGACCACGCGGCCCGCTACACCTACGACCGCGACTACGACGGCACCGGCAACTGGCCGTTCAACACCGCGTACGCGGCGACGCTGGGCCTGTCCGGCCACGTCACCCGACTCGGGTCGCTGACCGAACTGGAGCGCTACATCGCCAGGGGCATCCCGGTGATCACCTCGCAGTCGTTCCACGCCGAGGAACTCGACGGCGCCGGGTACGGCACGGCCGGGCACCTGATGGTCGTCATCGGGTTCACCGCCGACGGCGACGTGATCGCCAACGACCCGGCGTCGAGCGGCAACGCGGCGGTGCGCCGGGTCTACGACCGCGCCCAGTTCGAGAACATCTGGCTGCGCACCAAGCGCTACACGGCGAGCGGCTCGGTCGCGGGCGGCTCCGGCGGGGTCGCGTACGTGATCACTCCGCCGCACTGGCGGCTGCCCCGGGCGTGACGCACCCGCGGACAGTTCGGGGGGGTCGGGGGATCGATGGGGTGCCGCCAGGTGGGACGGCATCGGCGGCACCCCATCGGTACATGTCTACAGCGCGGCCCGCACGGCCTGCTCGACCGGCGCGGGCGCGCGGCCGATCAGGTCGGCCAGATCGGGGCGGACCGTGCTGAGCGCGTCCGCCCGGATGCCTGCGTCGATGTCGGCCAGCAGGTCCGCGACGAACTCCGGCAGACCGGCCGCGAGCAGCCCCGCGCGCAGCTCGCCACCACTGACACTCTTGTGCGGCAACGGTTTCCCGGCAACCTCGGCGGCGGCCTCGGCCAGCTCGTCGAAGCTCCAGGCACGGTCGCCGGTCAGCTCGTAGGTGCGCCCGTCGTGGCCGTCCCCGGTGGCCACGATCGCCGCGGCCAGCGCGAGGTCGTCCCGGGCGACACTGGCAACGCGGCCCTCGCCCGTCGCGGTCACCAGGGCGCCGCGGTCGAGCGCGCCGGGCAGTCCGGCGGTGTAGTTCTCGTGGTACAAACCGTTGCGCAGGATGGTGAACGCGCGCCCGGATGCCCGGATGCGGCGCTCGGTCGCGACGTGCACGCGGGCCAGCGCGAGCGGTGAGGTGTCCGCGGCCACCACACTCGTGTAGACCACGCGACGCACCCCCGCCCGCTCGGCCGCGTCGATCGCGTTGGCGTGCATGGCGATCCGCAGGTCGTCGGGTCCGTCCGCCGAGACCAGCAGCAGCGTGTCGACGCCCGCGAAGTCCAGGCTCGCCGGGTCGGCGAAGTCGCCCCGCCGCACGGCCACGCCGCGCGCGGCCAGGTCGGCGGCCTTGCCTGCGTCGCGCACGGAGACCGCCAGGTCCCCGGCGGGCACGCGGTCCAGCAGGTGTCGCACGGCGAGTCCGCCGAGCTGTCCGGTCGCACCGGTCACCAAGATCGTCACTGTGGTCACTCCCTCATCGAATGCGTTCGCTCACCGTAGGATTGCTACTTTCTTCTCGTAAGTACCTACCTTGAAGTTCTATACTTACCTCAAGGAAAGAATCATGGTGAGAGGCGCGGCCACGATGCTCAATGTGAGCGGGGACACGGAGTTCGACGTGTTCGATCGGAACTGTCCGGGTCGGGCGGTGATGGAGCACGTGGCGAGCCGTTGGGGCGTGCTCGTGCTGGGCGCGCTGCTGGACGGCACGCAGCGCTTCGGCGAACTGCGGCGCACGGTCGGCGGCGTCAGCGAGAAGATGCTCGCGCAGACGCTGCAGGCATTGGAGCGCGACGGCCTGGTACACCGCGAGGTGCGGCCGGTGATCCCGCCACACGTCGACTACTCGCTCACCGACCTCGGCGTCCCGATGGCCGAGCACATCCGGGCGCTGTACCGGCAGATCGACCGCAGCATGCCGGAAGTCCTTGTCGCGCAAGGAGCCTACGACGAACGCAAGGCGGCCGGGTAACCGCCGAGGAGATCCGTTGTTCACCGACGCCGACTTCCCGGCCGTGCCCTATCCAGGCGCCCGCCCGCCCGGCTCCTACGTGCACGACGCCCGCGGTGGCCTGCCGCTGACCCCGGACCCGGCGGGCTGGCGCGTCGCGGGAGTCGACCTCGATTCCTGGCTCGCCGCAAGGGAGTGCGCTCCGCTGGCCGCGCGCGTGCCGGTGCTGTCCTACGGGTCGAACGCGTGCCCGTCGAAGCTGACGTGGCTGCGCGGCGCGCTCGGCCTGCACGGCCCGGTCGTCGTGCTGCACGCCCGGTGCGAGGGGTTGGCCGCGGTGTGGGCCGCGGGCCTGCGCGTGGTCGACGGCCAGCGGCCGGTGGTGCTGGCCGCGCTGCCCGGGGTGGTCGAGGAGCACGCCGTGCTGATGCTGACTCCCGACCAGCTCCGCGTCGTCGACACCTGCGAAGGCCGCGGCGACCGCTACCAACTCGCCCGGGTCGCCTCCGGCCGCGTCACCCTCGCCGACGGCGCCGTACTCGACCGGGTGCCCGCCTACGTCGGCCGATCCGACCGCCGCCGCCCCCTCCTGGTCGACGGCGCACCAGTGCGGTGCTTCGACGTGCCGCAGTCAGCCGCGGTCACCCTCGTCGGCCACCCCGCCACGAGCGACGGCCTCGACACGGAGGTACTCACCGGCCCGCCCGACCCGGACTCGTTCCCCAGCACCCTGTTCGTCTACGGCACCCTCCAGCCCGGCGCCACCGCGTGGCCCCTGCTCGCCCCGCACGCGGCAGGCCCGCCGCGTCCCGCCCACCTGTCCGGCACGCTGTTCGACACCGGCCTCGGCTACCCCGCGCTGCGCCTCGGCGACGGCCCCGGCGTACCCGGCCGGCAGGTGCGGCTGCGCACCCCGACCGCACTGGCCGCCCTGGACGAGTACGAGGGCGCGGGCTACGCCCGAGTCCGCGCCGTCCTGGCCGACGGCACCCAGTGTTGGACCTACATCTGGACCGGCCCGGTCGACGGCATGACCCCGCTCACCACCCCCTGGCCGATCGAGACCCCGATGGGGTGAACGCGGCCCGTTGTCCCGCCCGAGGGCCATGGCGTACGCGCGGTTCACCACCGGCCCACCGAACCGGCCGAAGACCGCTCGATCGGGTAGCCCGGCCACTCCTTTCGGTCAGCCTGTCCGGGGCCTTGGGTGACCGCTTTCCCTTTAGGGGGAACCGATCCCGACCGGTCGCGGTTGCGCCCCGGCCGGTCCGGGGTGACCGTGGGGCACATGAGACCGAATGACCTGGTCGGCGCCGACGTCCACGAGCCCGAGCACGCCGAGGCGGACGAGTCGCGGGAAGTGCCGCGGACGCCGTCGCCGTCGGACATGCCCGCGCGGCGGTCCGCGGTGCGGCCGGACCAGGTCGACACCCCCTGAGACCCGGTGGGCGGCGCCGAGACCCGACGCCGCCCACTCGGCCCATCGGGCATGCCGCGGAGGTGAGCCCGGCCGGGGTCACCAGCGGCGTACCGGAGCCTCCCGAGGACCGTGAGCCGCGACAGGAAGACCCTGGGACACCCGCGCCGTGTCGCGGGGTCTTCCGCCATTCGGTGGTCAACGCGTGGGTTCATCGGCCAGGCTGTGCTCATGAGCGAGCCTGCGAGCGAATCAAGGCAGCACCGAGGCTGCGAGGGGACGTCGTGAGCACCGCACCCGACGACCCGCTCGCCCATGTCACCCTGAGCCCGCGCCGGTTCGCCGCCGTGCTGGCCACCGTGGGCCTGCTGCTCGGCCTGCTGCTGGCCCTGCTGCCGGTGCGCGTGGCGGGCCCCGACCCAGCCAAACCCGCCGCCGTGAGCTGCGGAAACGCCATCGGCGACGTCGAGACGCGCGCCGTGGTCGACAGCCTCGGGTTCGACGACCGGCCGACCACCGTGGCCTACGTCGACATCTGCGAGCGCGCGATCAGCGACCGGCGCACCACCACGTCGCTGCTGTTCTTCGGCGGCGTGATCGGCATCGTCGCCCTCGGTGTGGTGCGCAGAACCTAAATCAGCTTGCCGGGGTTGAGGACACCGTCCGGGTCGAGTTCGCGTTTCACCGCGGCCAGCACATCCACGCCGACGGTGCCGATCTCGCGCGGCAGGTAGGGCTTGTGGTCGACGCCGGTCGCGTGGTGGTGGGAGATGGTGCCGAGCGAGTCCGCGGTGATGGCCTCGCAGGCGGACTTCTTCGCCGCCTCCCACTGGCCCATCGGGTCGCCGAGGTCGCGCGGCACCAGCACGGTGAAGTACAGCGAGGCGCCGGTCTCGTAGGAGTGCGAGATGTGGCAGGCGACGACCGGTGTGCGGCCGGGCGCGGTCAGCGCGGCGGCCAGGGCGTCGCGGACCTCGGTGCGCAGGCGGTTCAGCTTCGACCAGTAGGTGGCGGTCTCCAGGGTCTCCACGCACACGCCCGCGTCCATGAGCGCGTCGCGCTGGCGGGGGCCCGCGAACCGGCCGTGCCGCCACGCCTGCCCCGCCGCGGTACCGAGCGAGACCATCCGGGTGCCGTGCAGCACGCGCAGCGTGGCCTTGCGCCGCGCGGCGAGGTCCGCGCTGGTGCGGCCCTCCCAGCCGATGATCAGCAGGCACGGCTCGGCGATGCCGCGGGCCCGCAGGTACCGGCGGACGGCGGCCATCTTCCAGCCGCCCTTGAGCGCGAAGCCGACCTCGGTCTCGGCCGGGTCGGACAGCCGCGTCACGGTGCCCAGGGTGCCGCTCTGCGCGAGCGCGCGGACCGCGTCGGCGCCCGCCGCCCAGCCGTCGAGCACGAAACCCTCGTAGCGGTCGACCACCGGCACCGGCCGCACCCGCACGGTGACCTCGGTGATCACGCCGAACGCGCCCTCGCTGCCGACGACGAGCTGACGCAGGTCGGGCCCGGCGGCCGACGCGGGCGACACGCCGAGCCGCCACTCGCCGCGCGGGGTGGCGACGCGCACGCCCTCGACCATGTCCTCGAACCGGCCGTAGCCCGCCGACGCCTGGCCCGAGGAGCGGGTGGCGGCGAACCCGCCGATCGTGGCCCGCTCGAAGGACTGCGGGAAGTGCCCGAGGGTGAACCCGTGCGCGGCGAGCAGCCGCTCGGCGTCGGGCGCCACCACCCCAGCCTGGAACACGGCGAGCCGCGAGATCGGGTCGATGGAGACGAGCCGGTCGAGCCGGACCAGGTCGAGCACGATCACCGCGACCTTGTCGCCCCGCAACGCTTGCACGCCGCCGACGACCGAGGTGCCGCCGCCGAACGGGACGAGGCCCACGCCGTGCTCCGCGCACGCCTCGACGACCCGCCGCACCTGCTCGGGGTCGGCGGGCACCACGACCGCGTCCGGCACGGCGAGTTCGCCCGCGCCCCGGTGGCGCATCAGGTCGAGGTAGGACAGGCCGCCCGCGCGGCCGAGTCGGTCCGGCCCATCGACCAGGACGTGCGCGGCGCCCACGATGGCCGCCAGCGCGGCCCTCGCCGTGGCGGGGAGCGCTGATTCGCCGACGGCGAGCGCGGAGTCGGGCGCCGCTGGTGTGCTGGTCGGGGTGAGCCCGGTCTTGGCGCTGAGCCACCGACTCGCGTGCGCGGGCAGGTCGGCGTCGGGCGCGCCGGCGGGCGTCCAGCTCCCGCGCACGAGATGGTCGAGGTGGTCCACAGGCAGCTTCACGTCTAGAGTGTGACACATGACGTCAAAACGTCACACTGAGCAGCGGTCCCCCACCCGGGTGGACGACGACGTGCTGCTCGACGCCGCGCGCGCGTGCGTGCTCGACCAGGGCGTGCGCCGCACGACGCTGACCGACGTCGCCCGCCGCGCTTCGGTCAGCCGGATGACGCTCTACCGCCGCTTCCCCGACGTTGGATCCCTGCTCACGGCCTTGATGACCAGGGAATTCGGCACGCTGCTGACCCGCGCGCACGACTCGGTCACCAACCTGCCGACCGCGCGGGCGCGGCTGGTCAGCGGGGCCGTCGCGAGCGTCCGCGTGATCACGGGCGACCCGCTGATGCGCACCGTGCTCGACCGCGACGGCGAACTGGTGTTGCCCTACGTGGTCGAGCGGCTCGGCAGCACGCAGCTCGTCGCCGAGCAGTTCCTGCACGCGCAGGTCGTCGCCGGGCACGCGGACGGCTCGGTGCGCCGAGCCGACGCGGGCGTGCAGACCCGGGCGCTGCTGCTGGTCGTGCAGTCGTTCGTGCTCTCCTACGCGCCCGCCACCGCCGACCTCGACCCTGAGCCGCTGCTGGCCGAACTGGCCCACCTGCTCGACGCCACCTTGCGACCGGAGATCCGATGACCCTGCGCGCGGGAGACCTCAACGCCGAGCGGCGCGCCGCCGACCTGGCCGCGCTCGCCGGGGGCGAGGTGGTCGACCTGCTCGTGGTCGGCGGCGGCGTGACCGGCACGGGCGTCGCGCTGGATGCGGCGTCGCGCGGGCTGTCGGTGGCCTTGGTGGAGGCCGAAGACCTGGCGTTCGGCACGTCGCGGTGGTCGAGCAAGCTCGTGCACGGCGGCCTGCGCTACCTGGCGAAGGGCGATGTCGGCCTGGCGCACGAGAGCGCCGTCGAGCGCGGTGTGCTGATGACCCGCACGGCCCCGCACCTGACCAGGGCGCTGCCGCAGCTCGTTCCGCTACACCCCGAAGTGTCCACAAAGGACGCCGCGCTCACCTTCACCGGCCTGGTCGCGGGCGACGCCCTGCGCCGCACGGCCCGCACCCCGTCGACCCTGCTCCCCCGCCCGCGCCGGGTGTCCGCGCCCGAGGCGCTGGCATTGGCGCCCGGCCTGCGCCGATCCGGCCTGCGCGGTGGCCTGCTTTCCTTCGACGGCCAGGTCATCGATGACGCCAGGCTGGTCGTCGCCCTCGCCCGCACGGCGGCGGTCTTCGGCGCGCGGGTGCTCACCCGCGCGCGCGTACTCACGTTGTCGGGCACGGGCGCCGAGATCGTCGACGGCCTGACCGGCCGGGCCATCGAGATTCGCGCCCGCACAGTCGTCAACGCGGCGGGCGTGTGGGCCGGAAACCTGGTCGACTCGGTGCGCCTGCGCCCGTCGCGGGGTTCGCACCTGGTGTTCGACGCTGCCGCGCTCGGCATCGGCGGCACGGCGCTCACGGTGCCGGTTCCCGGGCCGTTCGGCCGGTTCGCCCTGGTGCTGCCGCAGCAGGACGGGCGGGTGTACGTGGGCCTGACCGACGAACCGGTCGACGGGCCGGTGCCGGATGTGCCCGAGGTGCCGGAGTCCGATGTGGACTTCCTACTCGGCGTGGCGTCGTCGGTGCTGGAGAAACCGTTGGGACGGGCCGACGTGCTCGGCGCCTTCGCCGGACTGCGCCCGCTGATCGACGCACCCGGACGCAGCGCCGATCTTTCCCGGCACCACGCCGTGCTGACCGCACCGAACGGCGTGATCACGGTGGTCGGCGGGAAACTGACCACCTACCGCCGGATGGCGGCCGACACGGTCAACGCGGCCATCGAGCGGGCGGGCCTCGCGGCAGGCCCATCCCGAACCCGCGCCCTCCCGCTCGTCGGCGCCGCACCACGCACCGTTCTGTCCACTATAGACGCACCTCTGCGACTGGTTTCCCGATATGGCACGGAAGCGCCGACCGTGCACGCACTGGGCGAGCTGGATCCTGAGCTGGCGACACCGGTCGCACCCGGCAGCGCGGTGACGGCGGCCGAGGTCGTGTGGGCGGTCCGCCACGAGGGCGCACTGGACGCCGACGACGTGCTGCACCGCCGGACCCGAATCGGCCTGGTGGCAACGGACTACGCCGCCGCCGAGCCGATGGTGGCCGACCTGGTCCAACGCACCCTGCAAGGGCTGGCCCGACTGTGAAACGCCGAATGCGGGGACTGTCGCCGGACCGATCGCGACTCTGAAGACGCCGTAGGCCCCTCCCGCAACGGGAGTGGCCTTCGGCGGAGACTACTGCTGGCCGATCGCGGGCGCCGGGCCCTCCATCGCCGCCATCAGGGAACCCCACTGCGCCAGGACGTACATGATCCCGGCGAGCATGTTGTCCACCGGCGCCCAGATGTTCTCGTAGCCCGCGATCTGGTGCTGCTGGAACACCGGGTCGGTGATCTGCATCAGCCCCTTCGGCGGGAAGCCGTTGGCCGCGTTGGGGTCCTGCAGGTTCATCGCGTGCGGATTGCCGCCGGAGTTGCGGTCCACGATCTGCGCGATCTGCTCGGTGTCGATCCGCGACGGCTGCACGCCGTGGCTGATCAGGATCTCCACCGCCGACCCGATCCACCTGGCCCGGTCGACCCGGGACGCCGGGGCGCCCGCGTCCGGCGGCGGACCGCTCGGGCCGAACGACGGCGCGGGCAGCGGCCGGACCGGCTCGGTCTGGTTGTAGTTGCCGCCCTGGCGCTGACCGCCGCCGGTCGGCTGCTGGTATCCGCCGTAGGTCGGCGCGGCGGTCTGGCCGTAGGTCGGGCTCGTCGCGGCGGCGCCTGGGCGGAATTGGTCGTAGTTGTAGTCGCGCGCGGCGTTCTGCTGGTAGGTCGGGCCGCTCAGGCCGCCGGTCGGGTTGGTGTAGCGGGCGTTCGCGGCGGCGTCGATGCCGGAGGTCCGCACGGTGGGCGCCTGCATGGTGGTCGCGCCCGGGGTCTGGTTGGCCTTGCCGCCGATCGTGGCCAGGAGCTGCTTCACGGCCTTGGCCAGGTTCACGATCTTCTGCACGGTCGTCATGATCTTCTGCAGCGAGGAGACGAACTTCTGCACCTTGGTCATGATCTTCTGCGCGGTCTGCACGGCCTCGGCGACCGACCGCACGATGCCCTCGGCGATGCTGGCGCCGAAGGTCAGCCACGCCTTGGCCAGCGCCTCGATGATGATCTGGATGACCTTCTGCACGCACTTGTTGATGAAGTCCAGCACCACCTTGCGGACCTCGGCGAGCAACTGCCCCGCGCCGCTGATCGCCTGGCCGATACCCTTGCTGACCTGCGCCAACGCGTCGATGCCCTGCGCCTGCGTGCTGCTCGCGCGCCGGTAGGAATCACCCGCGGTGCCCTGCCAGCCGCAGGTCTCGGTGCTCGCGGCTTCGCGGTACTTCTCCGCGGTGGCGGTGAGCTGCTCACCCGCGCGGACCCAGCCCTGGGCGCTGTTGGCGATCGAGTCGGCGTCGCCGAGCAGGGCGTCGAACGGCTCGCGCAGGAACGAGATGTGCTGGATGATCCAGCCGAATCCGGCGCCCGCCGCCGCGCCGAGCGGGTCGCCCGCGATGCTGACGACGTCCATCGCGACGTTGGAGATCGACAGGCCCGCGTCGACCCAGTCGCCGCGTTCGATGGCGTCCTTGGCGCTGCGGACGTCGTTGGTGAGGTTGGTCGCCGCCTGCTCGCTGGTCGGCGTGCCGGTCGTCGTCGTGACCATGTCAGGCACCCATCTTTCCGCCGCCGAAGGTGGCCGCGTTGCCCCAGTCGATGGACTCGTAGTCGGCCGCGACGGACTCCAGGCCCGCGCGCACGTCGTCGACGGCGGTGGCGACCTTCTGGATGCCCTGCAACACGTCCCCGCACGCGCTCATGATCGCCGCGGCGAAGAACTGGCCGATCACGCCGTACGCGGCGTCCGACACCGACTGCGCGGCCGCGGTGCTCGACCGCACCTGCGCCGAGCAGGTCGCCACCGTGCGGGCGTGCCTCCGCACCTCGCCCACGTTGACGTTGAAGCCACTGCCCATGAGATCCGCCTAGTTCCTAGTTGACGACTTCGGGTGGGTTCTCGAAGTACTCCTCGTCCGGCCTGGTGTCCCGGTTGAGTTCGAGGTTCAACGGCTCGTCCTTGCCGTCCCCGTCGAACCCCTCGGGCAGGTGGCTCTTGACGACCTCCAGCGCGGGCCCGTCCCCCACGAACTCCGCCATGGCGGCCACGACCTGGGCGCCTGCCGCGCGCTGCGCCTGCCTGGCCACCTCCAGGATCATGCGCGCGAGCTGCTCGGGCTCGATATCACGGACGCCGGGGCGCAACACCAGACCGGTGGTGGCACCGCCGGCGCTGACGTGCACGGTGATCTCGCCGTCGGACGAGGTCGCCGTACCGCCCACCTCCCGCAGTGCCTGGTCGGCCTTCTGGGCACTCGCCGCGGCCTTCTTCAGCGTCTCGTCGTACTGCGCGAGCCACTGTTCGGGATTCATCCTGGCCCCTCCAATGGTCCTACCCGGATCATCCGCCCATCTTTGACGGAGCATCCCCCGTCCGGTTCCCTGACGGGCCGCAATCCGCCAACTCGTTTGCAGGCGCACCCGACCGGGCGACACCCGCCGCCGCCCACGCGGGATACTCGGTGCGGACGGGACAGGCGGGAAAGGGGTCGGCGTGCCTGCTGCGGGGGTGCTGGAGATCGACTCGGTCTCCAAGCGCTACGGCGACGTACTCGCCTGCGACCGGCTCAGCTTCCAGGTGCGCGGCGGCGAGCTGTTCGGCTTCGTCGGCGGCAACGGGGCGGGCAAGACCACCACTATGCGGATCATGCTGGGCGTGGTGGCCGCCGACGCGGGCGAGGTGCGGTGGGCGGGCGCCCCGGTCGGGCCCGGGGCACGCAGGCGGTTCGGCTACCTGCCCGAGGAACGCGGCCTCTACCCGCGGATGAAGGTGCTCGACCAGCTCGTCTACCTCGCGGAGCTGCACGGGTTCGCGGTCAACGAGGCCCACCGCAACGCCGAGACCTGGATCGCCCGGCTCGGCCTGCGCGAGTACCGCGCCACCGAGGTGCAGAAGCTGAGCCTGGGCAACCAGCAGCGGGTGCAGCTCGCCGCCGCGCTGGTGCACGACCCGGACGTGCTGGTGCTGGACGAGCCGTTCTCCGGGCTCGACCCGATCGCGGTCGACGTGCTGGCGGCGGTGCTGCGCGAGCGCGCGGCCGCCGGGGTGCCGGTGGTGTTCTCCAGCCACCAGCTCGACCTGGTGGAGCGGCTGTGCGACCGGGTCGGGATCATCCGAAGTGGACGGATGGTCGCCTGCGGCACGGTCGACGAGCTGTGTGCAGGCACCGGAACCACGCTCGTCGTGCACGCCCCCGATGCCCCTTCGGGTTGGGCCACGGGCCTTCCGGGCACCGACGTCCTCGACACCGGCAACGGGCGGACGCGGCTGCGGCTGGCCGCGGGTGCCGACGACCAGGTCGTGCTCGCCGCCGCCCTGGCGACCGGCCCGGTGCACGAGTTCAGCCGACACCGCCCATCGCTGACCGAACTGTTCCGCGACGTCGTGGGAGACCCGTCATGACACGGGGAGGCGGACCAGCCATGACCGGGCCGATCGACCCGTCGCCGGGGCGCATGGTGTGGCTGGTGGCGCGGCGTGAGCTGAACACCAGGCTGCGCACCAAGTCGTTCCTGCTTGGCACCGCGGTGTCGGTGGCGGTGCTGATCGCGTTCGTGCTGATGCAGAGCACGCTGTTCGCGGGCGAGCAGCGCAGCCGGGTCGGGCTGTCCGGGCAGGCCACCGCGATCGCGGCGCCGCTCACCGAGCAGGCGGGCGCGCGGGGGCTCGACCTGCGCACGAGCACGGTGTCCGACCTGGCCGCGGGCGAGGCCATGGTCGCCGACGGCGAGCTGGACGTGCTGGTCAGCGGGGCGCCCGCCGCGCTGCGGGTGCTGGTGCGCGAGAGCCTGGACGAGGATCTGCGCCGGGCGCTGAACACCCTGGTGCAGCAGGAGGTGCTGCGCGCGCAGCTCGCCGCCGTGGAAGACCTGGACCCGAACCAGGTCCTCGCCACCGTCGCCGACGCCACCGTGGACGTACACGCCCTCGGCGCACCCGACCCGCAGCGCGGCGAGCGCCTCGCCATCGCACTGGTGATCATCGCGCTGCTGTACATGGCGCTGCTGCTCTACGGGACGATGGTCGCGCAGGGCGTCGTGGAGGAGAAGGCCAGCCGGGTGGTGGAGATCCTGCTCGCCGCCGTGCGGCCGTGGCAGTTACTGATGGGCAAGGTGATCGGGCTCGGCCTGGTCGGCCTGGCGCAGTTCGCCGTCATCGGCAGTGTCGGCCTGATCCTCGCCGTCGCCACCGACGTGCTCACCATTCCCGCCGCCGCGACGGGCACGCTGTTGTGGGGTCTGCTGTGGTACCTCCTCGGATTCCTGTTCTACGCCACCGTGTTCGCCGCCGCGGGCTCCCTGGTGTCGCGGCAGGAGGAGACCCAGGCGGCCCTGCTGCCGGTCACCATGACCCTGGTGCTGGCCTTCGTGCTCGGGTTCGGCCTGTTCTCCCAGAACCCGTCGGGCATCGCGACGACGGTGTTGTCGCTGCTGCCGCCGTTCGCGCCGATCCTGATGCCCGGCAGGCTCGCAATGGCCGCGGTGCCCGGCTGGCAGGTGGCACTGGCGGCCGTGCTGCTGTGCGCGGCCGTCGCGGTGCTGGCCTGGCTGGGCGGCCGAATCTACGCGGGCGCGGTGCTCCGCACCGGCCCCCGCCTCAGCCTGCGCGAGGCCCTGCGCCGATAAGCCTTATGGCGGCTCGGTAGCGGAGATCCGGTACTTCGCCACCGAGGCGTCCAGAATCTGCGCGGTCTGCGCCGAATCCGGCCCCGAGCCCCGGAACAGGGCCAATTCCTCGTCGGTCTCCCAGCGCTCGTAGATGTTGACGCGGCCCGGTTCGAGCAGATCGGCGGACAACGTGAAGTCGTGACACCCCGCCGCCGCGCGCGCCTGCTCCATCACGGTCCGGCACTCGTCCAGGTACCCGGCGCGTGCGGCGGGGTCGACTTTCAGCCAACCCGAAACAATGATCATGGTTCCCCTGTCGCAAGTGGACTACTGAGGACACCATAAACACGGCCACCGACAGTTTCCGGTTTCAGAGCGGCCCGACATCGAAGGTGTCCGGGATGGCGGCTCGGCCCGCGCGGGTGACGCGGACCGATCGGGGGCTGGGGCCGCGGGCGACCCAGCGGTTGTCCACCAGCGCGTGCAGCAGCGCGGCGCCCGCCGACCCGGCGAGGTGGCCGCGGCGCTCCGTCCAATCCAGACAGCGGCGCGCGGTCGGCCGGTGCGGCGTGTCGAGGGCCGTGGTGTCGACACCGATGCCGCTCAGCAGTGCGCCGCCGGTCGACGTGAGGCGGACGTGGTGGTCGTCTTCGGTGAGATGTCCGTTGCGCAGCAACCGATCGTAGATGCGGACCGCGAGTTCGCCCGCGAGGTGGTCGTAGCAGGTGCGGGCGTACGCCAGCGAGGTCGGCACCTTCGGCCGCGGCGGCGGCGCCGGGATCGCGGTCGCGCCGAGGAGTTCGAGCAGCTCGGCGATCCGGCTGTCGGCGAGCTGGAAATACCGGTGGCGGCCCTGCGCCCGCACGGTGACCATCCCGGCGTCGAGGAGCTTGTGCAGGTGCTCACTGGCGGTCGACGCGCTGACCCGCAGGTGGCGGGCGAGTTCCCCACCCGTGTGCGCCCGACCGTCCATCAGGGTCAACAGCAGCTCGGAGCGCGTTTCGTCGGCCAGCAGCGAGCCGATAGTCGCCAACTGGTTGCCGCTCATGGACCCCACAGTAGCGACCGACGTTTCGGCGCACACCGAAGTGTTTCCGCACTACCTTCGGGCCACACGAGCCGATCCGAGGTGGTACACCGTGCTTGCGATGATCTTCGAGTACTGGTTCGACCCGGCCGCGCCGGAACTCTTCGACGAGTACCTGCGTGAGTCCGACCAAGTGCGCGAGGTGCTCACCGAGATCGAGGGGTTCCGCGGCGTCGAGCGATTCGAAAGCTCCGGCACACCGGGAAAGTTCGTCGCGATCGGCTTCTTCGACGACGAGGCCGCCGTGACCCGGTGGCGCAACCGTCCCGAACACCGCCGTGTCCAGGGCCTGGGCAGGGGTCGCCTCTTCACCGACTACCGCCTGCGGATGGCCGAAGTGATCCGCGACTACGGGCCGAAAGACCGAAACGAAGCCCCGCGCGACAGCCGCCAAGCCCACGATTAGGAGCCCACCGTGTTCGACATCGAGATCGCCTTGCCGAACCGGCCGGGCGCGCTCGCCGAGCTGGGCGAGGTGCTGGCGGGCGCGGGCATCAGCGTCGAGGGTGGCGGCATGTTCGTCGTCCGCGGCGAGGGAGTCGCGCACTTCCTCGTGGCTGACGGTGTGGCCGCCCGCAATGCCCTGGAAAAAGCGCGGATTCGAGTGCGGGCGAGCAGGCCGGTCCTGCTGCAACGCTTGCGCCAGAACGAACCCGGCCAGCTCGGCAAGCTGTGCCGCGCCATGGCCGACAACGACGTCAACATCGAACTGCTCTACAGCGACCACGCCGGTCAGCTCGTCCTGCTGGTGGACGCCCCTGAGCGGGGTGGGCAGGTCTCCGCGCGCTGGATGGCCGCGCGGGAGGTCAGCCCTTGACCTCGGCGTACCGGTCGAGGGCGACCTGGCGTTCGTGCGCGTGGTCGACTATCGGGGCGGGGTAGCCCGCGATCTCGCCGGGCTGGTGGGCCCGCTTTCCCGGTATATCCCGCAATTCCGGCACGTACCTGCGCACGTAGGCGCCGTCGGGGTCGAACTTCTCGCCCTGGGTGGTGGGGTTGAAGACACGGAAGTACGGCGCGGCATCGGTGCCGGAGCCCGCGGTCCACTGCCAGCCGTGCTGGTTGGACGCGAGGTCGCCGTCGACCAGGTGGCGCATGAAGTGCCGGGCGCCCCACCACCACGGCACGTGCAGGTCCTTGCAGAGGAAGCTGGCGACGATCATGCGGACCCGGTTGTGCATCCAGCCTTCGGCCAGCAGTTGGCGCATCCCGGCGTCCACGATCGGATAGCCGGTCTCGCCGCGACACCACGCCGCGAACCGTTCCGCGGCAGCGGTTCCCGTGTCGTACGCCAGCTTGTCGAACTTCGGGTTGTAGTTCTCCCGCGCGGTTTCCGGGCGGTGCCAAAGCACATCGGCGTAGAAGTCGCGCCAGGCGAGTTCGGTGCGGTAGGTCTCGGCGCCCGCGCCGTCCCCGAGGTCGGCGAGCAGGGTCCGCGGGTGCACGCAGCCCCAGCGCAGATACGGCGACATTCGGCTGGTACCAGGCAGATCCGGGCGATCGCGGTGGTGCTGGTAGTCGGCCAGCCGTTCCCGGTGGAAGTTCTCCCAGACCGTCAACGCGGCCTGCTCCCCCGCGCCCGGCAGGTCGGCGCCGTGGCTCGGGTCGTCGGGCACGCCGGTGCCACCGTCGAAGTCCACCCAGTCCAGTGTGGACGGACCGGTGTCGGCGGGCTTTCGCCAGCCGTGCGCCCGCCAAGCCCGGCTGAACGGGGTGAACACCTTGAACGGCTCGCCATCGGTCTTGCGCACACGGCCCGGGGTCACCGCGTACGGCGAACCCGTGCGGACGAACTCTATGTCCATTTCCGACAGTGCGCGCTCGGTGCCTGCATCACGCGCCCGACCGTAGGGACCCGCGTCCACTGAGACGTGAACCGACTGCGCGCCAACGGTTTCGGCGATCCGCGGCACCACATCGGCGGGCTCACCACGCACCACCACCAGCCGCCCGCCGAGTTGCGCGTCGAGGTCGCGCAGGCACTGGTAGAGGAACGCCAGCCTGGGCGCGCCGGACGGCCCGCGCAGCGCGTCGTCGAGGACGAAGAGCCCGAGCCCGCGGCGGGCGCGGGTAGCCGCTTCGAGCAGTGCCGGGTGGTCGCCGGTGCGCAGATCGCGCCGAAACCAGACGATCGCGGGGGAATCGGTCACCCGCCGCACGCTACAGGGCCGCCCCGGCGGGACGGCCCTGCGCGAATCAGCGCTCGGTGACCGGTTTGTAGTCGCGCTCGGTGTGGCCGGTGTAGACCTGGCGCGGGCGGCCGATCTTGGTGGCCGGGTCGTTCATCATCTCGCGCCAGTGCGCGATCCAGCCCGGCAGGCGGCCCAGCGCGAACAGCACGGTGAAGAACTTCGTCGGAAAGCCCATCGCACGGTAGATCAGGCCGGTGTAGAAGTCGACATTCGGATAGAGCTTGCGGGAGACGAAGTACTCGTCGGCGAGCGCGTGCTCCTCCAACTGCTTGGCGATGTCGAGCAGCGAGTCGTCGCCGCCGAGCTTGCCGAGGATCTCGTCGGCCGTCTTCTTGATGATCGCGGCGCGCGGGTCGTAGTTCTTGTAGACCCGGTGGCCGAAGCCCATCAGCTTGACGCCGTCCTCCTTGTTCTTCACCTTCTTGACGAACGCGTCGACGTCGCCGCCGGAGTCGCGGATGCCCTCCAGCATCTCCAGCACCGCGCTGTTGGCACCGCCGTGCAGCGGGCCGAACAGGGCGTTGATGCCCGCGGAGATGCTGGCGAACAGGTTCGCCTCGGACGAGCCGACCAGGCGCACGGTGGAGGTGGAGCAGTTCTGCTCGTGGTCGGCGTGCAGGATGAACAGCAGGTCGAGGGCCTTGACCAGGGTCGGGTCCAGGTCGTAGGTCTCGGCGGGGAATCCGAAGGTCATCCGCAGGAAGTTCTCCACCAAACCGAGCGAGTTGTCCGGGTAGAGGAACGGCTGCCCGACCGACTTCTTGTACGCGTACGCCGCGATGGTCGGCAGCTTGGCCAGCAGCCGGATCGTGGAGATCTCCACATGGTTGGAGTCGAACGGTTTGAGGCTGTCCTGGTAGAAAGTGGACAATGCGGACACCGCGGACGACAACACCGGCATCGGGTGCGCGTCGCGGGGGAAGCCGTCGAAGAATCGCTTGAGATCCTCGTGCAGCAGCGTGTGCCTGCTGATCTTGTGGGTGAACTCGTCCAGCTCGGTCCCGCTCGGCAGCTCGCCGTAGATCAGCAGGTAGCTGACCTCCAGAAACGTCGACTGCTCGGCGAGCTGCTCGATCGGGTACCCGCGATAGCGCAGGATGCCCTCGTCGCCATCGATGTAGGTGATCGCCGACGCGCACGCGGCCGTGTTGACGAAGCCCGGGTCGAGGGTCACCAGACCGGTCTTGGCCAGCAACTTGCCCAGGTCGACGCCTGATGTGCCATCGGTGGCGGGGACGACCGCCATCTCGTGCTCGCCGCCGGGGAATCGGAGGGCGGCGGTCTGCTCGGTGCCGGTGGGCACAGCGGTCCCGTCGGGCATGCAAGTACCTCTCACACTCGGACAGGGCGGCGGTGACAGCCGAGCCGGTATGGCCCTGGTCGGGTGCGATCGCGACTCGGTTGTCGCCGCAGCGCAGCACCGCCCCGTTGGGGTCCTGAGTTTCCTACGCTAGTGCTCCACGCGCATTCCTGACAGTCGCGACCCCGACGGACGAACACCGTTGGGACACGCATCACAACCCCAGGCCTGCCCCGCATGGGACAAACCTCCTGAAAGCCAACCCGCTGATCTGAGTCAATTCGGTTCGTCCGTCGCCGGATCGCCCGCACCGTCAAGCTGCCAAACCGGGGCGTTCACGGTCAGCCAGGGAACGCAAGTCGGACGCACACCCGTGGTGGCCCACTCGATGACGACATCGCGCAGCTCGCTGACTGGCATGACCGCCCTGGGCGGAAAACGAACCTGGCCCTCTTGGTCGAAGTAGACGAACGGCGAGTCGGGAAAAGGTGCGGGGCGTAGCGCGAGCCAAGCCCAGTCGTCGCCTTCGGAAGTGGTCTCGTCGGAGAAGAAGACTCCGCCGAACCTGCCGAAGAAGCCCACCTGCAACCACCGACGCGGCGGTGCGCCCAAGCCCATGCCGACAGGTCGATCCCAGACGTAAAAGTTGATCTTGGTGTGCAGTCCTGTCGCCGCGCCGGTTGCGTCCGGCTCGCGTAGCGCCAGCTCTACCAGCATCTCGACCTGAGTCGGCTTGATGGCGACGATGTAGGGGGAATCGCCTCGATCGCCCCTGGCCGTGACCACAAGATCAGGTATGACCGGTGATCACCTCCCGCTGAAGTCGTTGAATGCGATCGGCTTGCCTTTCGGGACGTACCAGACCCGTAAGGTGCTCCCGGCCGGGAGCACCTTGGGCAGAACCTCCGCAGGGCGTTCCAGCCGCCGGGCATGAACTCCAGGTTGGTGGCGGGGTTCTTGGAGTCCCGCACTCCGATGGTGTTCGGGGTGTTCGCGACCTCGACACAGGCCTGGTTTCCGTTGCTGCGGTGGCTTTTGCGCCACCTGGTGAACGTCGTTCTTGGCGTGGACACGGCCGACTCCTCTACGTCCAGGCCCTCTTGATCTCGGTGATCCGCCGAGCCGTTTCCTCCGGTGTGAGCGCCTGTTCGCGCAGGTGCTCGAAGTTGAGGCTATACGCCTCCAGTTCGTTTGGATCCTCGATGTAGGTGCCATCCTGGAGGCCCTCGACGTAGGCCGCTCCGGGCCCCTCCTCATCGAAGTGGATCAGGTGGTAGGCCGTGCCGATGCCCGGGAACGCGCCGAGCGACGACGGCAGAAGTTGCACGGTGATGTTGGGTGCCTGGGCGCGGGCGACGAGATGATCGAGTTGGCCGCGCATCACCGCCGGGCCGCCGATGGGCAAGTGGAGCGCGGGCTCGAACAGGATCGCGTGCAGCGGTGTGCGGTACACCGTGCGTCGACGCCACCAACCTGACGTGGCCGTGGTCGACCTGGCCCCGATGCGACGCCTGCCTGCGCAGGCACTGCCCGGCCGCGATCGACGCCCACCAACCAGATCCCGCCGACCCGCGTCGCCCATCCACACTGTCCACACCAGACAGTCGGCAAAATCTGAGGGACCGTCACCTGACCTGCTCTCCTCGCCCGCAGGAGCACACGATTCAGGTCGAGCGCGTCCGGGTCGCGGGCATCGGCCCGAACGGGACAGCACCGTTCGACTACCGCGAGAGCGGTGCAGAAGTGCGCTTCGCCCTTGGCCCAGTGCGCCGAATAGGCGACCATGAAGTCCGTGGACCAGGAACGCGCAGCTCAGGAACCGACGCCTTCCACATTCGGGGCGGCGAGTCCGATGGCGCGGGCCGATCCAACCTCAGCTCACCACAGCCGCCTACCAGGCCGCCGTCCACGCGGGCATCAGGCGGCTTCCCGGCCCCGAGGACATCCGCGACCTCCTCAGGCAGAGCGCGGGCGAGGGGCGAGGCCGCCGAGGAGTAGGTCGGCGAGGACGGCGAACGCCTCCGCGTCCGACACGTCCGCGCGGTCGCCGAGCACCCCCGTCTGGATGCCCTCGATCAGCCACCCGGCCATCTCGCCCACCAATCGGGCGTGGACGTCGCGGAAGAGGCCGTCGACGACTCCCTGCTGGATGAAGGTCTGGATGCGGGCGGCGGCGGCTTGGGCGTTGCGCTGGTAGACGGCGGCGGTCGGCGGGAACGCGGCGACGTCGGCGACGAACCGCGCCGAGGCGACGCCGAGTTCCGAGGCCGCGCCGGCGAGGTAGCGGGCGATCTGGTCGCGGGCGTCGCGGGCGGTGGCGACGCGTTTCTCGATGCGTTCGGTGGCGGCGCGGAAGAAGTGGCCGACGACCTTGAGGGCCAACTGCTCCTTGCTCGGCGCGAGCGCGTACAGCGTCGACTTCGAACAGTGCAGCCGCGCGGCGAAGTCGTCGAGGGTGGACTCGGCGAAACCGTCGCGGAGGAAGAGGGCCAGCAGTTCCTCCAACAGGGCCGACTGCCGAGCGGTGGGCGCACGCCGGGTCATACCCCCAGCGTATCGACATCCACCCGACCGGGACAGTACTCTGGAGCGTCCCACAGTACCGACATCCGTATCACGGAGGATCGAATGCCTGCCGAGCGGCTCCTGCCGAACACCGACGCGGAAGACCTGCTCAAACTCGCCAGGGAGATCGCCCGCGACGAGCTCGCCCCGCTGGCCTCGGCCCACGAGGAGCAGGCGCGCTTCCCCCGCGAGCAGTTCCGGCTGCTGGGTCGCAGCGGCCTGCTCGGCCTGCCCTACGCGGAACAGTGGGGCGGCTCAGCCCTGTCCTACGAGGTCTACCTGCAGGTGCTGGAGGAGATCGCGACGGCATGGATGTCGGTGGGCGTCGGGCTGTCGGTGCACACCATGTCCTGTTACGCGCTGGCCGAAAACGGCACCGACGAGCAGCGCGGGCGCTTCCTGCCCGACATGCTCGCGGGCGACCTGCTCGGCGCGTACGCCTTGTCCGAGAGCCACTCCGGGTCGGACGCGGCGGCGCTGTCCACCCGAGCGGTGCGCGACGGCGACACCTATCTGGTCGACGGCACCAAGGCGTGGATCACGCACGCGGGCGAGGCCGACTTCTACACCACGATGGTGCGGACCGCCGACACCGGCAGCAAGGGCATCAGCTGCCTGCTGGTCGACGCGGCGACGCACGGACTGTCGGCGGCGGCGCCGGAGCGGAAGATGGGGCTCAACGGGTCCACGACAGCCCAGATGATCTTCGAGGGTGCCCGCGTGGATGCCGACCGGCTCCTCGGCGTCGAGGGCCAGGGCTTCAAGATCGCGCTCAGCGCGCTGAACTCCGGCAGGCTCGGCATCGCCGCGTGCGCGGTCGGCCTCGCGCAGGCCGCGCTGGACGAATCGGTGGCCTACGCCAAGCAGCGCACGCAGTTCGGCAAGGCGATCATCGACTTCCAGGGCATCGAGTTCCTGCTGGCCGACATGGCCGCCGCGGTCGAGTCGGCCAGGGCGACCTACCTGGAGGCGGCGCGCAGGCGCGACCGCGGACTGCCGTTCGTGCGCCAGGCGTCGATCGCGAAGCTGGTGGCCACCGACGCGGCAATGAAGGTCACCACGGACGCGGTGCAGGTGCTCGGCGGCGCGGGCTACACCCGCGATTTCCCGGTGGAGCGGTACATGCGCGAGGCCAAGGTGCCGCAGATCTTCGAGGGCACCAACCAGATCCAGCGCATGGTGATCGCCCGGCAGCTCCGCACCGGGTGATCATGTCGCAAAATCGCGAGTGTGGATCTGCTCACATTGATCCACTCGCGAACGATGCACCCGACATGGGGAAAGTGTCTGTTTCGCGAAGCGTGGGTGAGCACATGAGTTATCCGACTCTTGCCGAGCACGTGGCCGACATCCTGGCCAAGCTGATCACCCGGACGATCGACGGCCCGCACGCCCGCGCCGCGGACACGCTGTTCGACGCGATCATCGGACGCCTGCGCCGGATCCGAATGGCGGGCGTGTTCGACGTGTTCGAGGCCGACCCGCTCTCACCGGCCCGCAGACGGGGCCTGGTCGACCTGCTCAACCAGCAGTTCCTGGTCGATCCGCGGTTTCGCGACGCGGTGGCGGAGCTGGTCGAGGCGACGGTGCCCGCCCCGCCGCGGGCGCTGGTCGAACGGCCGCCCGCGGCCGAGCCGCCCAGGAGACGGGTCTGGCTCGGCGTGGCCGCGATGGTCGCGGCCCTCGGGCTGGTGATCGGCGGGCGGGCGGGCTACCTCGCGCTCACCGAGCCGCCGCCCCTCGGCGGCAGCACGCCGTGCCGGACGTTCTGGGCACTCGGCGAACCCGAGCAGCGCGCCATCCTCGAACGCGTCTACCGCGCCCGCAACCAGCCGGTGCGGGCGCAGGAGCCCTACATCGTGGCCGCCGTGCTCTACGGCTGCGGGCAGAACCCAGACCGCACGGTCGACCAGGTGGTGGACTCGTCCGCTTAGGACTCGCGGTAGAACGGGTCCGCGGTGACGCCCTCGCCGGTGGTCTCGTCGAAGTGGTAGACCTCGCGGCCGTCGACGAAGACCCGCATCGCGCGGCTCATCACGTCGAGCGGGTCGCCGGACCAGATCACCAGGTCGGCGTCGAGGCCGGGCTTGAGCGCGCCAACGCGGTCGTCCAGGCCGAGCATCCTGGCCGGGTTCACGGTGATGGACCGCAGCCCGGTCTCCTCGTCCAGGCCGTCCTTGACCGCCAGGGTGACCTGGTGCACAAGGAAGTTGATCGGCACGACGGGGTGGTCGGTGGTGATCGCGATCGGGACGCCAGCGCGGGCCAGGATGCCCGGGTTGCGCAGGGACCGGCCGCGCACCTCGACCTTGACCCTGGTGGTGAACAGCGGGCCGATGACCACCGGCACGCCGCGCTCGGCGATCGTGTCGGCCAGCAGGTGCGCCTCGGTGCCGTGGTTGATCACCAGCTTGTAGCCGAACTCGTCGGCAAGGCGCAGCGCGGTGGCGATGTCGTCGGCACGGTGCGCGTGCTGGCACCACGGCAGCTCGCCGTCGAGCACCTTGACCAGCGCCTCGCTGGTGAGGTCGCGCTCGAACGGCTTGTTCTCCAGTTCGGCGTGGGCCTTGCGTGCCTTGTAGTCCTGCGCCTTGGTCAGCGCGTCGCGGATCACCGCGGCGACGCCGAGGCGGGTGGAGGGCATGGTCTTCTTGTCACCGTAGACGCGTTTCGGGTTCTCACCGAGCGCGCTCTTCATGCTCACCGGGTCGCGCAGGACCATGTCGTCCACGGTGCGGCCCCACGCCTTCACGGCCACCGTCTGGCCGCCGATCACGTTGCCGGAGCCGGGCTTGACCACGATCGTGGTGACACCGCCGGACAGCGCGTCGCGGAAGCCCTCGTCGTCGGGGTTGATGGCGTCGATGGCGCGGACCCGGGCGGTGTTGGGGTCGGTCATCTCGTTGGTGTCCTGACCCGCCCAGCCCTCGCCCTCCTCGTGCACGCCGAGGTGGCCGTGCGCCTCGACGAAGCCGGGCAGCACCCACGAGCCGGACGCGTCGACGATCTCGGCGTCGTCCGGGATCTCCACGTCCGCCTCGGCGCCGACCGCGACGATCTTGCCGCCGTCGATCAGCACCGTCCCGCCGACCAGGGGCTCGCCCTCGATCGGTACCACATATCCACCGGTCACCGCGATAGTCACGACGCCGACCCTAGGGCATGCTTCGTCGCCGCGCGTGCGCGCCCGAACCGGCTACGGAGCGGTCCGGGCCAGGTCGGCGGCGGATTTCGGGGTGGACCAGGACCGCACCCACTCGGTCAACGACGAATCCGCCAGCGACTCCGCCACGACGTCAGCGGGCGTCGGCAGCTCCGGGAACCTGGGCACCGCGAGGGTGACCAGCCCCGCCGCCAACGCGGAACGCAGGCCGACGGGCGAGTCCTCGACGGCCAGGGTGTGTTCGGGCCGGGTGCCGAACCGGGCGCACGCGATCAGGTACGGGTCGGGGGCGGGCTTCGGGTTGGGCACGTCGTCCGCGGCGATCACGATCGGGAACAGGTCCGCCAGCCCCGCCCGCCGCAGCGACGCGTCGAGCAGCGGCCGGGGCGCGTTGCTGACCACCGCGACGGGCACGGTGGCGCTGACCAGCGCCACGAACTCGCGGGCCCCCGGCATGGGCCGCCCGCCCGCCGCGACGGCCTCGACCGCCAGGGCCAGCAACTCACGGTTGAGCGCGGGCGCGTTTCCCGGTTCGCCGAGCAGACCCGCCATCAGCGCGCACTTGTCGGGGAACGACAGCGCGTACAGCAGCGACTCGTGCCCGGAGTCGAAGACCACGCCGCGTCGGGCGAACAGGGTGGACTGTGCCTCGCTCAGGCAGCGCTCGCTGTCCACCAGGGTTCCGTCGCAGTCGAACGCGACGGCGTGGACGTCGAAGAGTCGAGCCGCAGGCCCAGGACGCGTCATTCAGTACCCCTTGTCGGATTCCGGCGGTTCGGTGATCCACACCCAAGGGGAGCCACACGGTTCGATCGGTCGAGACACGGACGCGGCCGACCGGGTTCACCCGGACGTGTGACCTGCGCAAACAGTGGCCGTCAGGCCAGCGGCGTAAGGCCCCAGGCCGCGGTCCACGTGCAGGCGGGGGCCAACTCCAGCAGGTCGATCCCGGAGTTCAGGGCGTCCGGCGGGCAGGTCATCGGCTCGATGGCGACGGCCCGCCCGGCCCGGCCGGGGAACGCGTGCGGTGTGAACACCTGCACCCAGCCGAACACCGGGTCGGCCCACAGCTCGACGCCGCCGCGCGGGCCGCGCAGCGAGTGCCGGACCAGGCCGTCCGGGCCGGGCACGCAGCCGCCGAAGGCGTCGTCCAGGTCGACGTCCCGCAACGGGGTACCCGCGGCGAAGTCGTGGCCCGTGATCGGGACCGGGCCGCCGGTGGGCACCATCGACTCGGGGTCGAGCGGCAGGTGGGTGGTGGCCGCGAGGCGCAGCACGCAGTCGTCGGGGTCGGCGTGGCCGGGGCGCGGGTAGGGGTGGGTGCCGACGCCGAAGGGCATGGGGTGGTCGCCGAGGTTGTGCAGGCCGTGGGTGACGGTGAGGCCCCGGTCGCCGAGGGCGTAGGTGATGGTGGCGCGGAAGGAGAACGGCCAGCCTTCACGGCCCTCGACGACGACCGCCAGCGACACCGAGTCCGCGTCGTGCGCGGTCACCGTCCACGGCTCGCGGCGCACCAGGCCGTGGCTCGCGTTGCCGCGCGCGGGCTCGGTGACCTCCAGGCGGTGCCGCTCGCCCGCGTGGGTCCAGACGGCGCCCGCGACCCGGTTCGGCCACGGCACGAGTACCGCGCCGGAGCCCATCGGCGCGGCCTCGTCCGCGCCGAAGGTCTCCAGGTAGGCCACGCCGTCGACCTCGTAGGCGCGTAATGTCGCGCCGATCGTGGTGACGACGGCGTGCGCGTCGCGGTTGCGGATCGAGAGCTGTTCGCCGGTGGGTGCGTCCATGTGGGCAGAGCGTACGAGGCTGCTCTTTTGTTGACCGGTCTGTATAGTTCTGCCTGAAGCTCCAGAAAGGACACCACCATGCGGGTACACCACCTCGACTGCGGCAGCCTGCGCCCTCTCGGCGGACGACTGCTCGACGGCGAGCCCGGCCTGTTCCGGTTCGCGCACCTGGTCTGCCACGTGCTGCTCGTGGAGAGCAACGACGGCCTTGTGCTGGTGGACACCGGTTTCGGGCTGTCCGACCTCAGCGCGCTGCCCGGTGTGCTGCCGCCCGCGTTCGTCCGGCTGGTGCGGCCCGTGCCCGACCCGGCGCAGGCCGCGGTGCGGCGGGTGGCCGAACTGGGCTTCGCGCCCGCGGACGTACGGCACATCGTGCTGACCCACCTCGACCTCGACCACGCGGGCGGCCTGGCCGACTTCCCGGACGCCACCGTGCACGTCTACGGCCCGGAACACCGCGCGGCGACCGCCCGCGCGACGGCGGTGGAGCGCGAGCGCTACCGGTCCGCGCACTGGGCGCACGGGCCGAAATGGGAGATCTACGAGCCGTCCGCGGGCGAGCCGTGGTTCGGCCTGGAGGCCGTGCGCGGGCTGACCGGCCTGTCCGAGGACTTCCTGCTGGTCCCCCTCGCCGGGCACACCCGCGGCCACGTCGGCGTCGCCGTGCGCTCCGACGACGGCTGGCTGCTGCACGCGGGCGACACGTACTTCAACCGCGACGAGATGGTGCCGGACTCGCCGTCGTGCCCGCCGTTGCTGCGGTTCTTCCAGGCCCGCATGCAGGTCGACGGCCCCGCGCGGCTCGCGAACCAGGCCCGGGTGCGGGACCTGGTCCGCGCGCACGGGGCGGAGGTCACGGTGTTCTCCGCCCACGACGCCACCGAACTGCGCAGGCTGTCCGGCTGACCTACTGGGCTACTTGGTGAGCTTCTCCGGGTCGACGGTGACCTTGCCGACGACCAGCCGGTTGACGATCCAGAGGAGCACGCCGACGCCGAGCAGGATGGCCGCGATGCCGTACTCCCGCGCGGGCCGGCCGGACAGCGGGCTGGCCAGGTAGGCGCAGGCGATCGCGCCGACCACCGGCAGCACCGTGGGCGCGCGGAAGTGCTTGTGCTCGACGGTGTCCTTGCGCAGCACCAGAACCGCGATGTTGACGACGGTGAACACCAGCAGCAGCAACAGCGACGTGGTGCCGCCGAGCAGGCTGATGTCGACCGTGGCCACGAGCGCGACCGCGATCAGGCTGGTGAACAGGATCGACACCCACGGCGAGCGGCGGAACGGGTGCACGGTGCCGAACACCCGCGGGATGATGCGCTCGTTGGCCATGCCGTACACCAGCCTGCTGGCCATCAGCATGTTGATCAGCGCGGAGTTGATGACCGCGAGCAGTCCGATCAGCGCGAACAGCCAGAGCGGGAAGCCCGGCGCGCCCGTGGACACCACGCGCAGCAGGGCGTCGCTCTTGGCGGCGGCCAACTCGTTGGCGGGCAACAGAAGCGAGGACGTGACCGCGACGAGCACGTAGATCACCGCGGCGATGCCCATGCCGAGCAGCATGGCCTTCGGGAAGATCCGCACCGGCTCGCGGCACTCCTCGGCCATGTTGACCGAGTCCTCGAAGCCGACCATGGCGAAGAAGGCGAGCGCGGTCGCCGAGCTGATCGCGATCAGCGGGGTCTGTCCGACGGTGTCGATCTGGGTGAGCCGGTCGGGGTCGCCCTGGCCGTTGGCGATCGCGTAGAAGCCGATCACGATGATGATCAGCAGGCCGGACAGCTCGATGAACGTCAGCACCACGTTGGCCCACATCGACTCCGCGACGCCGCGGAAGTTGATGGCCGCCAGCAGGATGACGAAGCCGATCGCGATCCACACGGTCGGCACGACCAGCGAGTCGCCGAGGAGCTTGCGCAGGTAGGTGTTGCCGAACGCCTGCGCGGCCGACGCGGCGGAGGTGATGCCCGACGACATCACCGCGAACGCCACCATGAACGTCAAGAACTGGATCTTGAACGCCCGGTTCGCGTACAGCGCGGCGCCCGCCGCGCGCGGGTACTTGCCGACGAGTTCGAGATAGCTGAACGCGGTCAGGAACGCCACCGCGAACGCGATCAGGAACGGCAGCCACAGCGCGCCGCCGATCTTCCCGGCGACCGTGCCGGTGAGCGCGTACACGCCGGTGCCGATGATGTCGCCGACGACGAACAGCAGCAGCAGTCCCGGCCCGATCACCCGCTTGAGTTCGGGCTGTTGCCCCTGGTCACCGGATTCCACTGTGGTCGCGGACGCCCGCGTCTCGTCAGCCATGCATGGAGGGTGCCACAAGTCACACACCACCAACACAACCGGTGAAGATTTTCCCCAGCAGGTCAGTTCGGGATGAACCGGTGACGCCAGAACGCGGGCAGCGCGACGACCGCCGCCACGGTCAGCACAATCACCAGGACGCCGCCCGCGGTGGCGGCCATGGCCGTGCCGACCGCGGCGCCACCCCAGCCGTGCAGGATGTCGGCGACCCGCGGTCCGCCGGCGACGACCACGATGAACACGCCCTGCATCCGGCCGCGCATCTCGTCGGTGGCCTCGGTTTGCAGCATCGCGCCGCGGTGGATGGCACTGACGAGGTCCGCGGCGCCGCCGATGGCGAGGAACAGCACGGCCAGCCAAAGCGCGTCGGCCAGGCCGAACCCGATCATCGCGGCGCCCCACGCCACCACCGCGACCGTGATGACCGCGCCCTGCCTCGGTATCCGGGCGAACCACCCGGACAGCAGCCCGCAGACCGCCGAGCCGATCGGGATGGCGGCATAGAGCCAGCCGAGCGCGAGGCCACCGCCGGGCGGATCGCCGAAGGTGCGCTCGGCCATCTCCGGGAACAGCGCGCGCGGCATGCCCGCGACCATCGCGATGATGTCGACGAGGAACGACACCAGCAACACCTTGCGCCCGCTGAGATACCGGAAGCCGTCGGTGATGTCGCGCAGGCCCGCCCGGCGCGACGAGCCCGCGCCGGGCGGGATGGCGGGCAGCAGGAAAACCAGCCACAGCGCGAAGAACAGCGCCACCGTGTCGATCAGGTACAAAGTGGACAGTCCGAGAACCGGGATGAGCGCGCCCGCCGCCAGCGGGCCGAACACCAGGCCGAAGGTGGCCGTGGTGAAGCCCAGCGCGTTCGCGGGCGCGATCAGTTCAGCGGGCACCAGCCGGGCCACGGCGGCACTGCGCGTGGGCAGGTTGACCGCGACGAACGCCTGCTGCACGCCCAGCAGCGCGAGCACCGTCCACACCGAGTCCAGCCCGACGAACGCCTGCAGCCACAGCAGACCCGAGCTGACCGCGACACCGACGTTGCTCACCAGCAGAACCTTGCGCCGGTCGACGGCGTCGGCGATCGCGCCGCCCCAGAGGCCGAAGACCAACAGCGGCACCAAGCCCACCGCGCCGGTGAGGCCGACCCAGCCCGAGGACCCGGTGAGGTCGTAGACCTGCTTCGGGACCGCGACCGCGGTGAGTTGGCTGCCGACGGCGGTGATCAGGGTGGACAGCCAGAGCCTGCGGTAGGCCGGGATCCGCAGCGGCCGGGTGTCGATCACGACTTTGCCGAGGACGGCACGAACCCGGCGCTTGCGCCGCGGGGACTCGATACTCACAAGTCGTTAGCTTAGGGCAACTAACGACTTGGCCTGCCGTAATTAAGGACCGAGCCGCTCGACCTTCCACCCGTCGCGGGTGAGCTTGAAGCGCAGCCGGTCGTGCATCCGGTCGCGGCGGCCCTGCCAGAACTCGACCACCTCGGGCACGATGCGCCAGCCGCCCCAGTGCGGCGGCACCGGCACGGTCTCCGCGCCGGCGAACCGCCGCTCCACGTTGGCCAGCGCGGAGTCCAGCGTGCCGCGGCCGCTGACCACGATGGACTGCGGCGACGCCCACGCGCCGAGCTGCGAGCCGCGCGGGCGCTTGGCCCAGTACTCGGCCGTCTCGGAGTGGCTCACCTTCTCCACCGTGCCGCGGACCGTGGCCTGCCGGTGGATGCCGTACCAGGGGAAGGTCGCCGACGCGCGGCGGGTGGCCATCAGGTCGTGGCTCTTGGCGGAGGTGTAGTTGGTGAAGAACACCACGCCGCGCGCGTCGAGGCCCTTGGCGAGCACGGTGCGCGAGGACGGGGCGCCGTCCGCGTCGGCGGTGGCGAGCACCATCGCGTTGGGCTCGGCGAGCGCGGCCTGCTTGGCGTCGTCGAGCCAGTGCTGCAACTGGGCGTGCCAGGTGTCCGCGAGTTCGCCCTCGGCGAGCGCACCGTCCTCGTAGGCGACCCGCATGGTCGGAAGTTCCAGAGCGATGTCGCTGTCAGCCATGTCGCATCTCCTCCGCCACCTGTGGGGATCGCCGCACAGCCTGGACGCTACGGGGAATCCAGGTGAACGGAAACCGCCCGGACGGTGACAGCGGCCACCCGGTCCGGTACATGATCGACACAGGGTGCGGGGCGCTGTCGGGAATCGACAATCTGAATCGTTTCCCTGGATCGTGACCGACGACACGAGCGTGAACGATTGCTAACCGCGCGGACAAGGAGCAAGGTTCGGGCCAGCCGTGCGGTGGTGCTCGGTGCAGGCGACCTGCCTTGGTGCCGAACTGCCCCGCTGCGCGAAACCCGTCGGGGGACATGGCGTGAAAGGCGAGGCAATGCACAACGCGGTGCAGGACATCGAGCAGACCTCAGCGGCGGCGGCCGAACCGGATGACGGCTTCCGACCCGGCCTCGAAGGCGTGGTGGCCTTCCGCACCGAGATCGCCGAACCCGATCGCGACGGCGGCGCGCTGCGCTATCGCGGGGTGAACATCGAGAACCTCGTCGGCCGGGTCACCTTCGGCAACGTGTGGGCGCTGCTCGTCGACGGCCGCTTCGGTCCGGGCCTGCCGCCCGCCGAGCCCTTCCCGCTCCCGGTCCACTCCGGCGACGTCCGCGTCGACGTGCAGGCCGCGCTCGCCATGCTGGCGCCGATCTGGGCCTACCGCCCCCTGCTCGACATCTCCGACGACGAGGCCCGCGAGCAGCTCGCCCGCGCGTCGGTCATGGCGCTGTCCTACGTGGCGCAGTCCGCGCGCGGCATCCATCAGCCCGCTGTGGCCCAGAAACGCATCGACGAGTGCGACACCATCACCGAGCGGTTCATGACCCGCTGGCGCGGCGAACCGAACCCGGCCCACGTCAAGGCCGTCGACGCCTACTGGGTCTCCGGCGCCGAACACGGTCTCAACGCCTCCACCTTCACCGCCCGCGTCATCGCCTCGACCGGCGCGGACGTCGCGGCGGCCCTGTCCGGTGCCATCGGCGCCATGTCCGGCCCCCTGCACGGCGGCGCGCCCGCCCGGGTCCTGCCGATGATCGCCGAGGTCGAGAAGATCGGCGACGCCCGGAAGGTGGTCGCGGGCATCCTCGACCGCAAGGAGCGGCTGATGGGCTTCGGGCACCGGGTGTACCGGGCCGAGGACCCCCGCGCCCGCGTGCTGCGCCGCACCTGCCAGCAACTCGGCGCCGAGCGCTACGAGGTGGCGGTCGCGTTGGAGCAGGCCGCGCTGACCGAACTGCGCGAGCGCCGCCCGGACCGCGCGATCGAGACCAACGTGGAATTCTGGGCCGCGGTGATCCTGGACTTCGCCGAGGTGCCGCCGCACATGATGCCCGCCATGTTCACCTGCGCCCGGACGGCGGGCTGGTGCGCGCACATCATGGAACAGAAGCGCACCGGCAAACTCATCCGCCCCGCGGCGCGGTACATCGGGCCGGGCCCGCGCAAGCCGGAAGAGGTCGAGGGCTGGGACGCCATCGCCCACAACTGAGTCCGTCGGATTTCGCCGGGGGCCACTTCCCGTTTCGGGAGGTGGCCTCCGACTTATCGGGTGGGCCTATGACCGACAATGCCCTTCATGTTGCAGACCACTGAGTTCGCGTTGCTCCGCCGGGTCGCGACGGAGCAGGCGGAGAGTCGTGCGCCGTCGCTGGTCGCGGCCGTCGTGCGGGGTGGGGACCTTGTCTGGACCGGTGCGCGGGGCAAGGTGGACGGGGCTGGCCCCACCGCCGACACCCAGTACCGGATCGGGTCGATCACCAAGACCTTCGTCGCGGTGCTCGTCCTGCGGTTGCGCGACGAGGGCAAGCTCGACCTCAACGACCCGCTGGACAAGCACGTGCCCGGCACGTCGTTCGGTAACGTGACCATCGCGCAGCTTCTCGCGCACACGGCGGGCCTGACCTCGGAGTCGCCCGGCGCGTGGTGGGAGCGGTCCGAGGGGGCCGACTGGGAGACGCTGGCGTCGAGCCTGGCGCAGGACGCGCTGCGGCACCGGTCCGGCGCGCGGTTCCACTACACCAACGTCGGCTACGGCGTGCTCGGCGAGTTGGTCGCCCGGCTGCGCGGCGTGAGCTGGCTCGACGCGCTGCGGGCGGAGGTTCTCGAACCGCTCGACATGGCGCGCACAACCCCGCACCCGCGGGCGCCCGCCGCGCTGGGGTGGGCGGTGCACCCGTTCGCCGACGTCCTGCTCAACGAGCCCACGCCGGACGCGGGCGCGATGGCGCCCGCCGGCCAACTCTGGTCCACCGTCACCGACCTGGCCCGCTGGGTGCGGTTCATCGGTGGCGACACCGGCGACGTGCTGCACCCGGACACCGTCGCCGAGATGCGCGTACCCGCGCACGTCGACGACAACGACGTGTGGACCAACGGCTACGGGCTCGGGTTCGAGGCCCTGCGCATCGGCGGCAGGCGGCTGTCCGGCCACAGCGGCTCGATGCCGGGGTTCCTGGCCAGCGTGCTGATCGACGCGCGCACCGGCACGGGCGCGCTGGCCCTGGCGAACTCGACGTCCGGGGTGGGCATCGTCACCCTGTCGGCCGACCTGATCAACCTGGTCGAGGAGCACGAGCCCGAGTTGCCCGCCGAGTGGGAGCCGATGGCCGAGGCCGACCCGGAGCTGCTCGGCCTGACCGGGCTGTGGCACTGGGGCCCGACCCCGTACACGCTGCGCCTGCTGCCCGCGGGCTGGTTGCTGCTCGCCCCGGTCAACGGCCGCGGCCGCCAGGCCCGGTTCCTCCCGGTGACCCGCGACACGTGGATCGGCCAGGACGGCTACTACGCGGGCGAGACGCTGACACTGTGCCGGGACACCGAGGGCAACCCCAGCCACTTCGACCTGGCCACCTTCGTGTTCACCCGGGAGCCCTACGGCACGGCCGAGGCCATCCCCGGCGGCGTGGACCCGCAGGGGTGGCGAACGCGTCAGGACTAAATGCGAGACTGGGGTCGGCCGCCCGCCACCGTCGCCGGGTCCCCAGTCCTCCCCTTTTCGAAAGGCGCCGAGATGACGCAGACCGCCGATCCGAGCACGCTGGTGCTGCCCGACGGGCTCAAGCCCGTCGACGGCCGCTTCGGCTGCGGGCCGTCGAAGGTCCGCCCCGAGCAGATCGCCGCGCTGGCCGCGGAAGGCGCCGCGCTGCTGGGCACCTCCCACCGGCAGAAGCCGGTGAAGTCGCTGGTCGGGCGGGTGCGCTCGGGCCTGCGCGAGCTGTTCGCGCTGCCTGAGGGCTACGAGGTCGTGCTCGGCAACGGCGGCGCGACGGCGTTCTGGGACATCGCCGCGTTCGGCCTGGTGCGGGAACGCTCGCAGCACTTCACCTTCGGCGAGTTCTCCGCGAAGTTCGCGGGCGTGACCAAGGGCGCGCCGTTCCTGGCCGACCCGATCGTGGTCAAGGCCGACCCGGGCAGCGCGCCGCGGGTCGCCTACGCCGAGGGCGCCGACCTGGTCGCCTGGGCGCACAACGAGACCTCCACGGGCGTGTCCGTGCCGGTCGTGCGGCCCGCGGGTTCGGACGGCGCGCTGGTCGCCATCGACGCCACCTCGGGCGCGGGCGGGCTGCCGGTGCGCGCCGCGGACTTCGACGTCTACTACTTCGCCCCGCAGAAGTCGTTCGCCTCCGACGGCGGGCTGTGGCTGGCCCTGATGAGCCCGGCCGCGCTGGCCAGGGTCGCCGAGATCGGCGCGTCGGACCGGTGGGTGCCGGAGTTCCTGTCGCTGCCGACCGCGGTGGACAACTCGGTCAAGGACCAGACCTACAACACCCCGTCGGTGGCCACGCTGTTCCTGCTGGCCGAGCAGATCGACTGGATGCTGGGCAAGGGCGGCCTGGACTGGGCGGTCGCGCGCACCAGGGACTCGTCCGAGCGGCTCTACACCTGGGCCGAGAAGACCGAATACACCTCGCCCTTCGTGGCCGACCCCGCGCACCGCTCGCAGGTCGTGGGCACCATCGACTTCGCCGACTCGGTGGACGCCGCCGCCGTGGCCAAGGTGCTGCGGGCCAACGGCATCGTCGACGTCGAGCCGTACCGCAAGCTCGGGCGCAACCAGTTGCGCGTGGCGATGTTCCCGGCCATCGAGCCCACCGACGTCAGCACGCTGACGGCCGCCGTCGACTGGGTGGTCGAGCGCCTGGCCCCGTGACACGCCCGCGAACGGGTGAACGGTGCGTCAACCCAGGTGCGCACCGGGCGGTGGATACGGCAAGATCACGAGTGGATGTCACGGGGATCGCGGCGCGCCTAGTCCGTCAAGTCGACGCGCCGATCTACCGTGGGACGCTGGCGAGTGAAGTCTGCTCACTTTCGTACGGAGGTTCGCGATGCGCGCGCTGCGGGTCGTCGGGCTCTCGGATGACGGCAAGACCGTCATCTGCGAGGACCCGGCGCGTGGCGAGCGCTTCACGCTGCCTGCGGACGAACGGCTGCGTGCGGCCGCCCGTGGCGACGTCACCCGACTCGGCCAGATCGAAATCGAGCTGGAGAGCCAGATGCGTCCTCGTGAGATCCAGTCCCGCATCCGTGCGGGCGAGTCCGTTGAGCAAGTCGCCGAGGCCGCGGGCATCCCCGCGCACAAGGTCGAACGGTTCGCCTACCCGGTGCTGCTGGAGCGCTCCCGCACCGCCGATTTAGCCCAACGGGCCCACCCGGTCCGCGAGGACGGGCCGGACGTCCAGACGCTGGGCGAGTTGGCCGCGCACGCCTTCGGGCTGCGCGGCCAGGACTACGCCGTGGCCGCCTGGGACTCCTGGCGCGGCGAGGACGGCAAGTGGATGGTGCAGCTCAGTTGGACCGCGGGCCGGTCGCTGAACCTGGCGCACTGGTCGTTCCACCCCGGCGCGCACGGCGGCACCGTCACCCCGCTCGACGACCACGCCCACGACCTGCTCGACCCCCAGCCGAACCGGCCGTTGCGCACGGTCCGGCCGGTGACCGAGCTGGCCCAGGCCGCGCTCAACCTCGACCCGGAGCTCGTCCGTCCGACGCCCGCCCCGCACATCCCGGCACAGCAGGCGCCGGTACAGCAGGCTCCGGTACAGCAGGCTCCGGTTCAGGCGCCGGTTCCGGTTGAGCCGGAGCCCGAGCCGGTGTACCGGGAGCCGGTGGCGCGCTCGGAACAGGCGTTCGTGGAGGACTTCGAGCTCACCCCCGAGCTCACCCCCGAGCCGGAGCCCGTGCCCGAGACGGTCGAGGCACCGGTCGAGGCACCGGTCGAGGAGGAGCCCGCCGCCCAGGTGGAACTCCCCGACGACGAGCCCGCGCCGGTGGCCGACGACGAGGAACACCAGGACGCGCTGATCGAGGAGCCCGCTCGCAAGGCGGCCGAGCCTCCGCGGCGCGGCAAGGCCAAGAAGGGGCGGCCGATCGTGCCGTCGTGGGAAGACGTCCTGTTGGGGACCAGGTCCAACCGGGGCTGATGTCGTGGCGGGCGCCCGCCCGTCACGACATCGCGTCCGCCGCGGGCACGTCGTCGAGCAGGTGCAGGTCCCAGCCTTCGCGCTCGCACCAGTCCTCGGCGGCCTCCCGCGTCAGCCAGACCGCCGCGGGCGGGCGCGGGTAGGCCAGCCGGGTCCAGCCGTCCGGGGCCAGCACGTGCAGCCGACCGTCGCGCAGCGCGAGGAGCCTGCCGTCGGGAAACGCCATGCTCGGCTCGGTGCGCAGGTAGCGCACCGGCTCCGGTCGAGTCATGCGTCCATGATGCCGCCGGACGCGGGCGCGCGCGACCGGCGCCGCGGGCACTTGATCGTCCATGCAGGACACTCCGTCGCCCGGTTGACCTCCACCTATCTAGAGGTAGGAGTCTGCCGCCAGCGAAAATCGGATGCCCCGACGCCCATCGGCGGCTACCGTCGACGGGGCGATTGGGGAAGTCATGGACGAGGCACCACCTGGGGAATCCGAAAGACCGGCCCGGGGAACGAGTCTGGCGACGCTGCGGCGGCTGGGCCCGTACCTGCGGCCGGTCCGCGGCCGGATCATCGGTTCCGGGACGGCGGTGCTCGGGTCGATGATCTGCGGGCTCACCATCCCGCTGGTCATCCAACGCATCCTCGACGGCCCGGTCGCCGCGCGCGACACCGGGCCGCTGCCCTGGCTCATTCTGGCCGTCGCCGCCCTCGGCGCCGTCGAGGCCGTGCTGTTCTACACCCGGCGCAGGCTGATCTCGCGGCCGAGCACGCAGGTCGAGGCCGAGCTGCGGGCCGACCTCTACCACCACCTGCAACACCTGCCGATCGCCTTCCACGACCGCTGGCAGTCCGGCCAGTTGCTCTCCCGCGCCGTGTCCGACCTGTCGACGCTGCGCCGGTTCATCGCGTTCGCCGGGATCTTCCTGGTGGTCAACACCCTGACGCTGCTGCTCGGCCTGACGGTGCTGTTCATCCTGTCCCCCACCCTCGGGCTGATCACGCTGGTCTGCACCGCCCCGCTGATCCTGATCTCCACGCTCTACGAGTCGAAGTACTCGGTGCTGTCGCGGCGCGCGCAGGACCAGGCGGGCGACCTGGCGACCACGGTCGAGGAGTCGGTGCTGGGCATCCGGGTGCTCAAGGCGTTCGGCCGCGGCCCGGACCTGGCGGCGAAGTTCGCCCGCGAGGCGCGCGAGCTGCGCGGCACCGAGCTGCACAAGATCCGGGTGCTGGCCGCGCTGTGGGCCACCATCATCGTGCTGCCCGAGCTGGGTATCGCCGCCCAGCTCCTGTTCGGCACGCTCGGCATCGTCGACGGCACCATGACCGTGGGCACCCTGGTCGCGGGCATCACCGTGGCCACGTATCTGCGCTGGCCCACCGACTCGATCGGCTGGCTGCTGGCCGAGACAAACCAGGCGGCCACCGCGGCCGAGCGGTACTGGGAGGTGCGCGACGCGGAGATCACCGTCACCGACCCGGACCAGCCGCGCGCCCTGCCTGCGGACGGCGTCGGCAGGCTGCGCTTCGAGAACGTCCACTTCGGACACCCGGGCGCGGAGCACGCGGTGCTGCGCGGGGTCGACCTCGACGTGCGGCCCGGCGAGACCATCGCACTGGTCGGCCCGACCGGGTCGGGCAAGACCACCCTGACCATGCTGGTCCCCCGGCTGGCCGACGTGACCGCCGGGCGGGTCACCGTCGACGGCGTCGACGTGCGCGACGTGGCGCTCATCGAACTGCGCACGGCGGTGGCCACGGCGTTCGAGGAGCCGGTGCTGTTCTCCGCCAGCGTGCGGGAGAACGTGGCCCTCGGCGCCCCCGACGTCACCGACGACGACGTGCGCACCGCGCTGCGGATCGCGCAGGCCGAGGAGTTCGTCGACAACCTGCCGTGGGGCCTGGACACCCGCATCGGCGAGCAGGGCCTGTCGCTGTCCGGCGGCCAGCGCCAGCGGCTCGCGCTGGCCCGCGCGGTGGTGGGCAGACCGCAGGTGCTGGTGCTCGACGACCCGCTGTCCGCCCTCGACGTGCACACCGAGGCCGAGGTCGAGCACGCGCTGCGCAGCGTGCTGGCCGGCGTCACCGCGCTGGTGGTGGCCCACCGGCCGAGCACCGTGCAACTCGCCGACCGGGTCGCCCTGCTCGACGGCGGCCGGATCACCGCGGTGGGCGAGCATTCCCATCTGCTGGCAACGAACCCGGCCTACCGAGCCCTACTGTCCACAATGGACGACGACCGAGCGAGCGTGGCGTCATGAGCACCGGGCAAGACGCGGCCGAGGAGGAGTCCTGGCGCGGCGTCGCGGCGGAGGACACCGAGGACATCGACCGCGTAGTGGGCGGGAAACTGCAGGCCCGCTCGCGCAAGCTGCTCGGCGAACTGCTGCGCCCACACCTGGGCGCGGCCCTGCTGGCGCTGCTGCTGGTGGTGCTGGAGAACGTGGCCGCCCTCGCCGGGCCGCTGATCATCGCGGCCGCGATCGACACCGGCATCCCCGACGCGATCGCGGGCGACACCACGGTGTTGGCCTGGTGCGTGGCGGGCTACCTGGTGTCGAGCACCGGGTCCGCCGGGCTGCGGTACCTCTTCCTGCGGCTCTCCGGCCGGATCGGGCAGGACCTGCTGCTCGGGCTGCGGCAGCGGATCTTCGCGCACGCGCAGCGGCTCTCGCTGTCGTTCCACGAGTCCTACACCTCGGGCAAGGTCATCTCCCGGCTCACCAGCGACGTCGACTCGCTGGACGAACTGCTGGAGATGGGCCTCGACGGGCTGCTGTCGGCGCTGCTGTCCGTGGTGGGCATCGCGGTGCTGCTGGTGGTGCTGGACGCGCCGATGGCGCTGCTGGTGCTGGCCGGGTTCCTCCCGCTGCTGCTGGTGACGCGGTGGTTCTACCGCAGTTCCGGGCGGACCTATCGCAGCACTCGGGGCGCCATCGCCAAGATCATCGTGCAGTTCGTGGAGACGATGAACGGCATGCGCGCGGTCCAGGCGTTCCGCCGCCAGGACCGCAACGAGACGATCCTGGCCGAGCTGAACGGCAGCTTCCGCGACGCCAACCGCACCGCGCTCAACCTCGTCGCCCGGTTCACCATGACGGTCCGGCTGGTCGGCAACCTGTCGCTGGCCCTGGTCCTGGCCATCGACGCGTGGCGGGTGGCGAACGGCGGACTCGAACTGGGGGTGCTCACCGCGTTCATCCTCTACCTGCGCCGCCTGTACGACCCACTGGAAGACATCTCCATGTTCGTCAACTCCTACTCCTCGGCGACGGCGGCGCTGGAGAAGATCTCCGGCCTGCTGGAGGAGCGGCCCGACGTGCGCGAACCGGCGCAGCCGCGCGCCCTGCCCGCGCGGACGGGCACCGCGGGCCGGTCGATCGAGTTCGACCAGGTCGGCTTCCGGTACGCCGACACCAGCCCAGTGGTGCTGCCGGAGTTCGACCTGACCATCCCGGCAGGCCAGACCGTGGCACTGGTCGGCGCGACCGGGGCGGGCAAGTCGACCCTGGCCAAGCTCGTCGCCCGGTTCTACGACCCGACCGCGGGCGAAGTCCGCCTCGACGGCGTCGACCTGCGCGCGGTGCCCGACGTCGACCTGCGGCGGTCAGTGGTCATGGTCACCCAGGAGAACTTCCTGTTCTCGGGCTCGGTCGCGGACAACATCGCCCTCGGCCGCCCGACCGCGACCCGCGCCGAGATCGAGGCGGCGGCCCACGCGGTCGGCGGGCACGAGTTCATCACGGCGCTGCCGGAGGGCTACGACACCGACGTCCGCAAACGCGGCGGCCGCCTGTCCGCAGGCCAGCGGCAGGTGGTGGCGTTCGCCCGGGCCTTCCTGGCCGACCCGGCGGTGCTGGTGCTGGACGAGGCCACCTCCAGCCTGGACGTGCCGACCGAGCGGGCGGTGCAGACCGCCCTGGAGTCAGTCCTGGCCGACCGGACCGCGCTGATCATCGCGCACCGGCTGTCCACGGTGCTGATCGCGGACCGGGTGCTGGTGATGGCCGACGGCCGGATCGTCGAGGACGGCTCACCGGTCGACCTCGTGGCAGGCCAGGGCCGCTTCGCCGCCCTCCACACCGCCTGGCGCGATTCGCTGGTCTGAGCGGGCAAGCGTCAGCCGAAGAGGATGAAGGGGAGGCCGAGCCAGCCCAAGGCGATGCCGCCAGCCACGCCCGCCGCCACCCAGCGCCACACGGCGACGCGGCGGGCGAGCCAGACCGAGGGGAGCAGGCCGCCGGTGATCACGATGTTCGACCCGATCGCCAGGAACGGGCTGGTCTCGTACAGCGTGCCGGCCAGGGTCAGGATCGCGAACAGCACCAGCACCAGGGTGAATGCCGCCACCGTCAGCCCGGTCGCCCACGGCGTGGGCTCCGCCGGGGCCTCGGTGGCGGTGGCAGGCGGCTCGACCACGGACACCTCGCCCGTCAGCGGGTCGACGTAGCTGATCGGGGTGCCCATGGCGGTGGCGACGCGGCCCGCGAGCTGGAGACCCCGGTGGGACACCACGACACCCGCGCCAACCAGGTCGGCGTCGGTGCGGCGGACGGCGCCCGCCACCCTGGCCCATTCGTGCAGGGCGGCGGACAGGTCGCCGCCGAGGGCGAGGGTGTGCGGGTCGACCTCGCGTTCGCCCGTGCCGTCGTGTCCGACAAGCACGGCTCGTTCATCCCTGGCGCGCAGCTCCATCGGCACCCCCTTCGGTGAGAGCGTAGAAAGCCACCGCCGCGGCGGTGGCCACGTTGAGCGAGTCGACCCCGCCCGCCATCGGGATGCGCACCGCGGCGTCGGCCGCCGCGATCGCCTCCTCGGTGAGGCCGGGGCCTTCCGAACCGACCATGACCGCCACCCGTTCGCCGGGGCGAACGGCCACGGACAGCGGTACCGAACCGGGCCGCGGGGTGAATGCCAGAACCCGGAACCCGCTGTCCCGCAACCACTTCAGCCCTTCCGGCCACGGCTCGACAGCCGCGAACGGGACGCTGAGCACGTGCCCCATCGACACTCGGACGCTGCGCCGGTAGAGCGGGTCGCCGCACCCGGGGCCGAGCAGCACGCCGTCGACGCCGAGGGCGGCGGCGTTGCGGAACAGCGCGCCCAGGTTCTCGTGGTCGCCGACGCCTTCCAGCACGGCGAGGGTGCGCGCGCGGTCGACCAGGTCGGCGAGGTCGGGCGGGGCGGCGCGGTCGGCGGCGGCGAGCACGCCGCGGTTCAGGTGGAAGCCGACGGTCTCGGCCATCACCTCGGCCGACGCCACGTAGGCGGGCACGTCGAGCCCGGCCAGCTCCGCTGCGAGCCCCTCGATCCGGCGGCGGACGCCGAGCAGGCCGCGCACGGGGTAGCGGGACGCGAGCAGCCGTTGCACGACCACGACTCCCTCGGCGATCACCAGACCGCGTCCGCCCGGCCGATCCGGCCTGCGGTCGGCGGTCGACAGGTCGCGGAAGTCGTCGAGCCGCGGGTCCGACGGGTCCGTCACCTCGATCACCTGCGCCACAACGGCAGTCTCGCATAGGCCGCGCCGCGGACGCCGCCGAGCGGTGATTGCTCAGCGTCACATCGATATAACTCACGGCACCACTTTGGCCGCTAGCAAGGGAGTCCGCGCTGTGCGAACGTTGGCCTCCCGCGCGAGGGTCGGACGGTGAGCCGGCCAAACGGGAGGCGGCATGGGCCAGCACGTATCGACCGACGCGTTCAGCCAGGAGGACCGGCAGCGCTACCGCCACAAAGTCCAGCGGTGCCTGGACGCGCTGGAGCGGATGCTCACCGAGGGCGGCTTCTCGAAGTCTCCGCCGCACATGGGCCTGGAGATCGAACTGAGCCTGGTCGACGACGCGCTGCAGCCCGCGATGCTCAACACCGCGGTGCTGGCGAAAATCGACAACCCCTGCTACACCATCGAACTCGGGCAGCACAATCTCGAACTGAACATGCCGCCCCGGCCGCTGCGCGGCGAGCAGGCCGCCGACCTGGAGATCGAACTGCGGCACACCATCGCCGACGCGAGCGACAAGGCCCGCGAGGCGGGTGTGACGCTGGTCATGATCGGCACCCTGCCGACGCTGCGCGGCGAGCACTTCCACCCGAAGTGGCTCTCGCACAGCCCGCGCTACCGCAAGCTCAACGACCAGATCTTCGCCGCCCGGGGCGAGGAGATGCTGCTGAACATGGAGGGCTCGCCGATGCCGGGGCAGCGCCCGGAACGGCTGCGCAGCCTGCAGGACTCCATCCTCTCGGAGTCGGCGTGCACGTCGGCGCAACTGCACCTGCAGGTCCCGCCGGAGAGTTTCGCGCCCAACTGGAACGCCGCGCAGTGCCTCGCGGGCGTGCAGGTGGCCATCGCGGCGAACTCGCCGTTCCTGCTGCGCAAAGCGCTCTGGCACGAGACCCGCATCCCGCTGTTCCTGCAGGCCACCGACACCCGGCCGGAGGAGCTGAAGAACCAGGGTGTGCGGCCGCGGGTGTGGTTCGGCGAGCGGTGGATCACCTCGATCTTCGACCTGTTCGAGGAGAACGTGCGCTACTTCCCCGGCCTGCTGCCCGAGGTGGACGACGAGGACCCGTTCGAGGCACTGGACTCCGGCCGGGCGCCGCGGCTCGCCGAGTTGCGGCTGCACAACGGCACGATCTGGCGCTGGAACCGGCCGGTGTACGACGTGACAGACAACGTGCCGCACCTGCGGGTGGAGAACCGGGTGCTGCCATCGGGTCCCACGATCATCGACCTGATCGCCAACGCGGCCTTCTTCTACGGCGCCCAGCGCGCGCTCACCGCCGAGGAGCGTCCACTGTGGACCCAGATGTCGTTCCAGGCCGCCGAGGAGAACCTGCACGCGGGCGCCAGACACGCCTTCGGCGCGCAGTTGTACTGGCCGGGCATCGGCTGGGTGCCGCCGGACGAGCTGGTGCTGCGCAAGCTGCTGCCGATGGCGCACGAGGGCCTGCGCGACTGCGGCGTGGCCGACCGCGTCCGCGAGCGCTATCTCGGCGTGATCGAACAGCGCTGCCTGGCCCGGCGCACCGGGTCGTCATGGCAGCGGGACACGGTGGCGCTCCTGGAATCGCGCGGCCTGGACCGGGACGCGGCGCTCGTCGGCATGCTGCGCCGCTACATCGACCTGAGCGACGCGGGCGACCCCGTGCACACCTGGCCGATCGACGTCTGAACCCGTCCCCGAACCGCCGCCGCGCCGACCGGCGAGTCGACCCAAAGGCGAGACCCCCGCACCGGACGCAGGGTGCGGGGGTCTCGCTGTTCCCGAACTGACTGCCACTCCCACCACGAAGCGACGAGACTTAGGTTAGCCTAACTTTGGTAGGTCGGCAAGTCCTTCACCCGAAAGGGCAGCAGCACCCCTCCAACACCGGCCTTGCCGTCCAGATCAGCACACAGATCCAGCACACCAAGGTGAACACGCAGACCCAGGGCTGGATCACCAGCGTCTCGGCGACCTACAAGTTCTGAGTCCGCAGCACGCGCAGCTTGCCCCACCGGGTGACCGGCAGGCGCACACCGCCGCGCCGGATCAGCACCACGCCGCAGGCCACCGCGGCCAGCGCCGCGATCGCGCCGCCGATGACGAACGGCGACCGGCCACCCCACTGGTCGGCCATCCACCCCGTCATCGGCGCGCCGATCGGGTTGCCGCCGACGAACACCAGGATGAACAGGCCCATCACCCGGCCGCGCATCTCCGGCGCCACGGCGAGCTGCACGGTGGCGTTCGCCGTGGTCATGAAGGTCATCACGGCGAACCCCACCGGCACCAGCGCGATCGCGAAGGTGGTGTAGGTCGGCATGAACCCGACCACGATCTCCAGCACGCCGAAGCCGAACGCGGAACCGAGCAGCAGCCGGGTCCGCGGCCTGCCCTTGGCGCTGCGTCGCACCGCCCACAGCGCGCCCGTGAACGTGCCGACCGCCAGCGCGGTGGACAGCAGGCCGTAGCCCGCCGCGTCCTGGTGGAAGACGTTGGCCGCCACCACCGCGAGGGTGACGAAGAACGTCATGCCGAAGGTGGCGACGAAGAACACCAGCACCATCACCGACAGGATGTCGGGCCGTTGGCGCACGTAGCTCAGGCCCTCGCGGAGTTGCCCCTTGCGCCGCGGGATCTTCGGCGACCGGTGCAGCTTCGCGGGGTCCATCCGCAGCAGCCCGATGATCACCGCGCCGGTGAGCGCGGCGTTGGCCAGGAACAGCCAGCCGGTGCCGATCAGGATGATCATCACGCCCGCGATGGCCGGGCCGACGACGCGGGCGAGGTTGAAGCTGGTGGAGTTCAACGCGACCGCGTTGGTCACCTGGGCGCGGCCGACGATCTCGGCGACGAAAGACTGGCGCACCGGCACCTCGACCGCGAAGAACACCCCGAGCACGACGCACAGCACGTAGACGTGCCAGACCTGGACCACGCCCGTGACGTCGAGAACGCCAAGAACCACCGCGCACAGCGCCATTCCGACCTGCACCCAGATCAGCAGCTTGCGCTTGTCGAGCCGGTCGGCGAGCACGCCTGCCCACAGCGACAGCAGGACCGTCGGCAGGAACTGCAGTGCCGCGGCGATGCCCAAGGCCAGCGGATCGTTGTCGGTGAGCACGAGGACGAGCCAGTCCTGGGCGATGCGCTGCATCCAGGTGCCCAGGTTGGACAACAGGTTGCCCGCGGCGAACAGCCGGTAGTTGCGCACCCGAAGCGAGGTGAACATGCCCGGCTTCGGCGTCGTCTGAATGTCCGAAATAGACTGTCCTACTGGGACAGTCTGCGCCCGCCGGATGGGCGGTGGTGTCGAGCCGCGATCGGACCGCTGCTCTCGGGTACCACCCGCACGTCCCGGCACTGGTTCTACTGCCCCGCCATCCTGTCGATGATCTCGGCGGCCTGGGCGAGCGTCGCCCGCTCGGTGTCGTCGAGTTCGGCCAACCGCTTGTCCAGCCACGCTTCGCGGGCGGAGATGTCTGCCTCGATGTAGGAGTTGCCCGCCTCGGTGAGCGCGACGATCGCCTGCCGCCCGTCGCTCGGGTGCGGGCTGCGGCTGAGGTAGCCGATCTCCTCCAGCGCCGCGATCACCCGTGTCATCGACGGCGGCTGCACGCCTTCCTTCGCCGCCAACTCCCCCGGCGACAGCGGCCCGCACTTGTGCAGACACGACAGCGCCGAGATCTGGGTCAGGGTGACCGAGTCGTTGGTGCGCTGGGCCCGCAGCCTGCGGTTGAGCCGCACCACCGCCAGCCGCAACCGGCTGGTGAGCGCTCGATCCGCCGCCTCAGACTCCTCCGCCACGATGGTTAGCATACCTCACTAAACAACGATGGCGGCCGAATTACCCCGGCGCGCACCCCGGCCACCCTGGCGGGGGTGCGCGTCGGGCGGATCAGCCGAAGGCCGCCTGGATCGGGCCGATGGCGAAGTAGAAGCCGAACGCCACGGCCACCACCCACAGCAGCGGGTGCACGCCGCGCGCCTTGCCGGTGACCGCCTGCAGCAGGACGTAGCTGACGAAGCCCGCGCCGATGCCGTTGGCGATCGAGTAGGTGAACGGCATGACGACGATCGTCAGGAACGCGGGCAGCGCGATGGTGAAGTCGGTGAAGTCGATGTCGCGGATCTGCCCGATCAGCAGCGCCCCCACCACGACCAGCGCGGGCGCCGCCGCCTCGATCGGCACCACCTGGTAGAGCGGGGTGAAGAACATGGCGGCCAGGAACAGCAGGCCGGTGACCACGTTCGCCAACCCGGTCCGCGCCCCCTCGGCGATGCCCGACGCCGATTCGATGTAGACGGTGTTGGAACTCGACGACGCCACACCGCCCGCGACCGCGCCGAGGCCGTCGACGAACAGCGCCTTGCCGACCCCGGGGAGCTGGCCGTCCTTGTCGATCAGGTCGGCCTCCTTGCCGAGGCCGGTCATGGTGCCGATGGTGTCGAAGAAGTCGGTCAGCACCAGGGTGAACACCAGCAGCGCGGCGGTGAGCGCGGGCACCCGCCACCACGCGCCGAACGAGACTTCGCCGAGCAGCGACAGGTCGGGCAGGCCGAAGACCTCGTCGGGCAGCGCCGGGTAGCCCAGGTTCCAGCCCTTCGGGTTGACGCCCAGCGACCGTCCCGCGTCGACGATCGACTCGATCACGATGGACAGCACGGTGGCGACCACCACGCCGATCAGGATCGCGCCCTTGACCCGCTTGGCGACGAGGATGCCCATGACGAGCAGGCCGACCACGAACACCAGGGTCGGCCAGGACGCGATCGAGCCGTTGATCCCGAGTCCTACTGGGACAGTGGTCATGGCCGCGTCGGGCAGCCTGCGCACGAACCCGGCGTCGACCAGGCCGATCAGGCAGATGAACAGGCCGATGCCGACCGCGATCGCCGACTTCAGCGCGGGCGGCACGGCGTTGAACACGGCGGTGCGCACCCCGGTGATCACCAGCAGCAGCACGACGATGCCGTTGACCACGACCAGCCCCATGGCCTCGGCCCACGTCATCTGCGGCGCTATGGTGACCGCGACTAACGTGTTGATGCCGAGCCCGGTGGCCAGCGCGAACGGGTAGTTGGCGACGAGACCGAAAAGGATCGTGATCACCCCGGCCACCAGCGCGGTCACCGCGGCGACCTGGTCGACCGGGAGGATGCCGCCGAACAGGTCCTTGTGCGCGGCCGTGTCGTCGGCGGCGAAGCTGCCGATGATCAGCGGGTTGAGGACCACGATGTAGGCCATCGTCACGAATGTGACGAGCCCGCCGCGGACCTCTCTGGACGTGGTGGATCCGCGCTCGCTGATCTTGAAGAAGCGGTCGAGTGCGGAGCGGGGCGTGGTGTCTGTTGCCATGCCGTAGCCTCCCGGTTGTGGCTGGACCGGCGGAAGAGCAACCGAAGAAGTCCCTGCGCCCGACTCCACCGCTCCCGCAGCGGCTGCTGGCGCTCGGCCCCCTCGTGTACGTCGTCACCGGTGCGTGGATTGTGGTGGCGGTGGTGCTGCTGATAGCCCGCTACGGCTTCGACAAGACCCCGCCCATCTGGTTGTGGACGGCGTTGTCCGGCGTAGCACTGGGCATAGTAGGGGGCTTGATCATGGGGTGGCAGCGGCGTGCCTCGAACCGGGGCGACCGGGGCGCACAGAAGATCAATTAGCGGGCCGTTTCTCTCACGCTGCGCAGGGGATTGATTACCTTCTGATCGCCACTGGCGCGAGTCTGTGTGTTCCTGCTCGATAGGGGTTGTTTTTCACCCGATCGTGGGTAACTATGCATCCAGCCGCCCACTCCTGGGAGCGGCGACACAAATGCATAGTTCCTCCCGTGCCGATTGCGGCGCACCCCTGCAGGAGGCACGAATGATTTGTCACCACCCGTCCGCCGTGGACCGGGCAATATCGCGCTATGCCGCCGACCGCGGTTTAGCCCGCTTATCGCGATAGTCCGTTAACTGGGGCTCCCGCTCTGCACCGCTGCGTTGAGTGCGCAGGCGTGACTTTTTCGCCTGGCCGACTCGACGCCGTTTTCCGCTGCGCCGAATCGGCGTTCTTTCGCACTCCCCGGCGAGGAGAAGATCAGCATGAAATACCTGTTGGTGAAAACACGCCTGCTCACCGTGACCGTCGTCGGTGTGGGCGTCCTCGTTCTTCCGGCGCCCGCGAACGCGGCGGCAACCGCCGACCTGACCGAGTCCGTCAGCACCGCGGCGCTGGCCAAGCCGGGCGTCGAGCGCTCGGGCGCCGCACCGGTCGTGGAGACGACGCGCCAGGTCAGCGGCACGTGGGCATTCGGCTCGACCACGGTCCCGCTGTCCGCGGCGGCACACGGCACGCCGCAGAGTTCGCTGTTCGTGGCGCACAAGGTCGACGGCCGGTGGGTGACCGCGCTCAGCGGCAGCACGGACTTCGTCGACCTGGTCGGCCGGGCACCGGCCGGACTCGTGTCCGACAGCGAGCGGAAACTGTTCACCGAGAACCAGGTGAACGCGCAGGAGATTCCGGCGGACACCGGCCTATCCCTGCCCTGGCCGACGGGTGTCGCGTGGTACATGGGCGGCGGGCCGCACGGGAACAGTGCGGCGGTCCCGCCATTCAGCTCGATCGACTTCAACGGCGGCGACGGCCGAGTGCTTTCGGCCGGACCCGGCAAGGTCTACAAGAGCTGTGTGCGCAACGGCAGCGGCCTGGTCAAAGTGGTGCATCCCAATGGATACAGCACGACCTACTACCACATGACCGATCTGACCACATTGGCCGACGGCGCCGATGTGCAGGTCGGCACCTATCTCGGCAAGACCGGCAATGGCCTGCCCTGTGGCGGTTCCAGTTCCGGGGCGCACGTGCATTTCTCGCTGCTGCACGGCGATAGCCATATCGGCGTCGGCGGCCGGACAATCGGCGGCTGGACCTTCACCGAGGGCGATACCCCGTATCGGGGCCAGGCCGAGCACGACGGAAGACGAGTCCGGCCGGGCGGGCGCCTCGTCAACTACGGCGCCACCACACCGCCGGGGCCGCCCCCGGTGCTGCCCACGAGCACGGTCGACGCGGGCCAGAACGCCGCGGTGAACCTGCGGGAGGGGCCCGGGTCGAGGTACCGCGTCGTCGGTCAGGTCACCAGTGGCACCGTCGTCCGCGTCACCTGCTCGGCTCGCGGCAGCCGGGTGCGGGGCATCCGGGGGTCGACCACCCTCTGGGACAAATTGGACAGTGGCCAGTGGATCAGCGACGGATTCGTCGTCGGGCCGCCCGCGCCTGCGTGTCCCCGGTAGTCAGACGAGGTAGTGCGCCGGGTCCTCAAGCAGCGCCGCGACCGTGTGCCGATCGGCCCAGCCGTCGGTGGTCCAGGCCAGGGCGCGCGACAGCGCCTCGGGGGTGTCCGCGCAGTGCGCCACGCCGTCGACGACCCACCACGGCACCGGCCGCTCGCCGGTCGCGGTGCGCACCACGAGCTTGTCGTGCAGCACCGCGCCACCGGCCGGAACGTCCACACCCAACAGTTCGCACGCCGCCGCGACCGCGCCCAGTTCGGCCCACGGCACCGTTTCGCCTGCCGACACGACCTCGCCCGCCACCTCGTCGGAGGCCAGCGGCAGGTCGAGCAGGTCGGCCAGCGGCTCGGCCAGGGCGAAGTCAGGACCGGCGGAGATCACCTGCTCGTCGGTGAGCACGGCGAGCAGCCACGGCGCGTCGAGTACCGCGCAGTCGGCCGTCACCGTGCCCGCCAGGGTGCGCACGCCATCGGGAAGCCGGACATCGGCGGGGTCCAGAGTGTCGTCCAGGACGGCGTCTGCCAGCGCGGCGTGCACCCGGAGTACGGTCCCTGGCGGGACGGCGCGATCGGGATCTGCCAAGCGGGACAACAGATCCTCGGCGTCGTCGGCGGTGTCGACGGTCAGCGCGGAGCGGACGCCGACAGCCGCGAGGACCCGGGCGTCGATCCCGAGATCGGGCACCGGGTCGTACAGCCCGGCCAGTTCGTCCGCGTCCGGCATCCGCCAGTCGGCGGGCGCGGCGCCGTCGAGCAGCGCGTGCCGCGCGATCCACCAGCCGGTGTGGCCACCTGGTTCGTGCAGTGCGCGCCAGGTCTCGGGTTCGCCTGCCAGCAGCCGCAGCGCGCGCGGCCAGGCGTCGTCGGTGACGAGGTCGAGGTCGCGGACGGCGAGCACCCTGGCCGGGGGCTCGGGCCGGGCGTCCCACCAGGCCGCCTCGTCCGCCAGATCGTGGTCTGGACCAGTGGGCGCCTCGTCGACCACCAGCGCGAACGCGTCGAGCACGCCGAGCGCGGTGAGCACAGTGTCGGGCCACTCGGCGGCGAGGTCGGCCGACAGCACGCCGACCGGGGAGTCCTCGTCCAGCACGTCGAGCAGCCCCGAGCCGGGCAGCGCCAACTCGTCGGCGCGACGCCAGTCGCCCACGGAATCGGGCAGGGCCAACGCACCCAACCACGGGCGCTCCCCCGCGCGGACACCCGCGTCGCGCACCAGGCGCAGCACGATCGACACCAGGCCGCGAACGTCCACACCGGACTCGGCGTCGTCCAGGCTGCGCTCCACCGCGTCCTGCAGGCCGCCCGCGTCGAGCAGGTCGACGGCACCGCCGCGGCGGGCCCCCAACCGCTCCAGCATCGGATGCGCCGCGGCCGCGTGCACGACGCGCAGCGCGCCGACTTCGGCGTGCGCCAACAGGTCGAGCAGCTCGTCGTCGCCGTCGACCAGGATGGCGCCGCGCGGTCCGGGCAGCGTGCGACCATCGGCGAGCGGCACCGGGAGGCCGCCCAACTCCTCCCGCGCGGTCGCGTCGGTGTCCACCACCGGGGCGAGCGCGGTGTAGAGCGCGTGCCACCACGTGGCGGGCCGCGCGGTGCCGGTGATGGCCGCGACCACCTCGGCGAGCCGCAGCCGCCGCACGTCCAGCGCGGCAAGCGCGCCCGCGTGGGCGGGCTCGGACAGCGGGCCCACCACCAGGTCCGGGATCACCTCGGACAGCAGGTCGGCCAGTCCCGGCGCCACCACGTCGAGCACCCGCGACCGGACGGGCGCGAGTTCACCCGTCACCGCGGCGGGCAGCCAGACTGCTTGGCGTAGCGCGGAAAGCAGCAGCCCGCGAAGTCGATCGTCCACTTCGGACACCGGGAACCCGGGGATCGGCACCAGCTTGGTGCGGTGCTCGGCCGGAACCAGCGCCACGAGATCGGGGTAGGCCCGTGCCGCCTCGGCGAGCACCGCGTCGGCCGCCGGTCCGGGCAGCAACCGCCGCCGGGTCGGCTCGATCGGCAGCGTGGCCACCAGCCGCGCGGGCAGCGACAACCGTTCGTCGGTCGGCGTCGGGGCGTATAGTACGTCTGCGCCGAGTGCTTGCGGCACAACGGTTCCGTTGACCGGCACGGCCCAGCACACTGTCCACTGCGGACGCTCCCGCGCCTCGACGCCCAGCGTTCGGGTGACCTGCTCGGGAAGCACGCCCGCCGTGCGATGGACCAACCAGTTCGCGACGCCCGCCTGCCCATGGATCTCGACCCGATGGCCGTCGAGGTCGACCCGGGACCAGGTGGCGTCGCCGATTTCCAGTCTGCCGAGTGCGGGCAGCGCGAGCAGGAGATCGACGGCCTGCACGGCGAACTCCGCCAGGAGCGCGGCGCCGTCGACCCCGGCCCGCAGCGGCAGCCGAACCTCGGTCGCGAACCCAGCGGGCGGCTGCTCGGCCCCGACCGGCCAGACCAGCCGCAGCACGGGAACCCGCCCGTCCCGCTCGGCCACCCGGGCCGCGAGATCGGGCTGGTCCGCGACGGCGGCACGGGTCTGGTCGGCGGAAAACGCGACGCCACCGTCAATCGAGACAACGCGCGGCGCGTCGGTGACGGCAAGGACCGCCGCGAACCCCACGCCGAACTGCCCCACGCCCTGCGCCCGCCGCTTCGCCGAGGCCCGCAACGAGGCCAGCGCCGCCACCCCGGCGGCGTCGAGCGGGCGTCCGGTGTTGGCCGCGCGCAGCTCGTTGTCCACAAGGGACAGTCTCAGCGTGCCGGGTCCCTCGGCGGCGTCGGCGGCGTTCTGCGCGAGTTCGACCAGCAGGCGGTCGCGGTAGCCGCCGAGGTAGAGGTCTTCCTCGGCGTTGGCGTCCTCCCGGAACCGCGTGGGCGAGGACGCCCACGCGCCCAGGACCGAGTCCCGCAGCGACGCGGTGCCGAACGGGTCGGCGCTCACTCGACCGGGCGAGACTCGTCCTCGACGACCGGCCCGTCCACGTCTTCGATCACCGCGTCTTCGATCACCGCGTCTTCGATCACCGCGGCCTCGATCACCGCGTCGACGGGAGCGGACTCGTCCTCGGCGGGCTCGTCGACGACTTCGACGTCGGCGATCACCGGCTCGGTGCGAGCGGTGGTCTCGACATCGAGCAGGGCGTCGTCGTAGATCAGGTCGGCCACGAGGACCGGGGAGACCTGCTCGACGTCGGCCTCCGAGTGGGCGCCGCAGCCGTACTCGGCATGCACCACTCGGCCGTCCGCCGGGGCGATCTCGTTGCCGCAGGCGCCGAAGGCCGCGCCGAGCGAACCCGCCACCGGCAGATAGAAGCCGCACGTGCCGCAGTGCGCGGGGGCGCTGCGGGCCATTTCGGCCTCGGGGCCGAAGTCGCTGCCCTGCCAGCGGTCGGCGGCGTCGATCCGGCCGAACCGGGACAGCACCCGCACCCGGCCGAGCCCGACCTCCAGCGCGGTCGCCTCGACCGCCGGATCGTCGGACTGGACGTACCCCGCGACCAGGCGTGGGTCGTCGGGGTCGGTGGGCAGCAGGTCGCCGACGCCGAGGTCGCCCGCCTGCACCCGCTCCTGCCACGGCACCCAGGCGGGCGCGGTGAGCGCGTCCGGCCCGGGGAGCAGCACAACCTCGCTGACGGTGACCGCGTTGCCGTCGCCCGCGGCCGCGACGGTGACCGCCCAGCGCCAGCCCCGGTAGCCGGGTTTGGCCGCCTCGAACAGGTACGTGGCGGCGGCGGAGTCCTCGGGCGCCACGCCGACGTGCTCGCCCACCTCCGCCCCGGCCTGGGCCTGGGCGGCGGCGCGCGCCAACTCGACCGCCGCGAGCAGCGCGGGGTCGGTCACGGCTTCTGGTGCTGGCGTCGAGGTCATCACACCAGATTGTGCCCCACGACCCCGCGGGCCGTTGCAGCCGTGTCACGCTGGAGGTGTGCTCGCCCGTCTGACCGCCGCCACCGCCCTCGCCTGCCTCGCCGCCGGGTGCGCCGCGGACGCGCCTGGGCCCACCCAGGACACCCCCCGACTGCGCGTCGAGGTGCTCGACGAGCGGCCGCACGACACGACCGCGTTCACCCAGGGACTGGAGCTGGTCGACGGCGTGCTCTACGAGGGCACGGGGCTCGCGGGCAAGTCCGAACTGCGCGCGACCGACCCGGAGACCGGCACCGTCGAGCGCCGCGCCGCGCTGCCCGGCGATCTCTTCGGCGAGGGCATCACCGTGGTGGACGACCGGATCTGGCAGCTCACCTGGCAGCAGGGCGTGGCCATCGAGCGCGACCGGGCGAGCCTGGCCGAGCGGCGCCGGGTCGGCTACCAGGGCGAGGGCTGGGGCCTGTGCTTCGACGCGCCCGGGCGCAGGCTCGTGATGAGCGACGGCTCCGACAAGCTGACCTTCCGCGACCCCGACACCTTCGCGGCGCGCGGCGAGGTGCGGGTGGTGGCCGACACCGGCCCGGTGAGCAAGCTCAACGAACTGGAGTGCGTAGACGGCACCGTCTACGCGAACGTGTGGCAGACCGACGAGATCGTGCGGATCGACCCGGCCTCCGGCACGGTCACCGGGATCATCGATTTGTCCGGGTTGCTCGAACCGCACGAGCGGTCAAGCACGGACGTGCTCAACGGTATCGCGAACCTGCCGGGCACCGACGAGTTCCTGGTCACGGGCAAGCTCTGGCCGAAGATGTTCCGAATCCGCTTCGGTACGGACAGTAACTAGTGGATGGTCGTGACCACTAGGCATCCCGGGGCGGCCTCGCACGTCCCTGTACTGGACAGGCTCTTCTTACGGCAGGATGGATAACGTGATTCGCTCCGGTTCCGCAGATCAACCACCGCCCGGCCGCCGCGGCCGGGCCGGTCGGGTTGGCTCGGGCCGCAAGGGCAAGAAGGGCTGGGCGTCGGCGCCACAGCCCGACTGGCGGACTCCTGAGCCGCCGCCCCAGCCGGAGTCGCCGCACCGGGCGCCGCGGGGCTGGGGCCGCCAAGAGCCGCCCACGCACGCCATCCCCCCACCCCACCGCTACCCGCCTGAGGACTACCGCCCACGGCGCAACCCGACGCGCAGGCTGGAGCAGCCCGAGGACGTCGAGTACGAGACCTACGGCGACCGCTACCGCGACGACTACCGGGACGACCGCCGCGAGCAGTACCGGGACGATCACCGGGGCCAGTACCCGGACGACCGGCGGGAGCAGTACCGGGACGACCGCCGGGATGACCGGGACGGCTACCGGGACGACCGCCGAGACGAACTCGCACCCGAGCGCGACGACCGGCTCGCGCCGGGGGCGCCGCAGTTCCCCAAGAAGCTGACCGTGACCCGGGTCGCGGCCATGCGCGGCAGGCAGCTCACCGGCCAGGCGGTGACCGCGTTCCGCAAGGCGGCCAACGCCGACGGCGCCGACAAGTCCGGCCTCACCTCGCTGACCTACGCCACCATGCTCAACTACGCTGGCGACGCGGCGATGGCCGTGGCGCTGGCGAACACGCTGTTCTTCTCGGCGGCCAGCGGCGAGAGCAAGGGCAAGGTCGCGCTCTACCTGCTGATCACCGTGGCCCCGTTCGCGCTGCTGGCGCCGGTCATCGGGCCCGCGCTCGACCGCATCCAGCGCGGCCGCCGGTTCGCCATGTGCGCCGCGTCGGCAGGCCAGGCGCTGATGTGCGTGATCATGGCCCTGCACTTCGGCGACTGGCTGCTCTACCCTGCCGCGCTCGGCAAGATGGTGCTGTCCAAGTCGTTCACCGTGCTCAAGGCGTCGATCACGCCCAGAGTCCTGCCGCCGGAGATCACGCTCGCGAAGACCAACGCGCGACTAACGGTGTTCGGGTTGGCCGCGGGCGGTGTGTTCGGCGGTGTCGCGGTGCTGTTCGCCAACATCTTCGACTCGCCGGGCGCGCTGTGGTTCGCCGCCGTGGTCTGCGTGGCCGGTGCCGTGCAGGCGTTGCGCATCCCGGCCTGGGTGGAGGTCACCGAGGGCGAGGTGCCCGCGTCGATCAGCGCGCACCCGGACAAACCGAGACGCCAGCCGATGGGCAGGCACGTCGTGGTTTCCCTGTGGGGCAACGGAACCATCCGCGTGCTCACCGGGTTCCTGATGATGTTCGCCGCGTTCGCGGTGCGCGCTCAGCACGAGGCCGCGCCCGTCCAGCAGCTCCTGCTGCTCGGGCTGATCGCGGCCGCGGCGGGGCTGGGCAGCTTCGGCGGCAACGCGATCGGCGCGCGCATCCACGTCGGGAACCCCGAGCAGGTGGTGCTGGGCTGTGTGATCGGCGCGCTCGTCTCGACCGTGATCGCCGCGTTCGCGGCGGGCATCGTCACGGCGGCGATGGTCGGGCTGGTCGGCGCGGTCGCCAGCGCGCTGGCGAAGAACAGCCTCGACGCGGTGATCCAGGACGACCTGCCCGAGGAGTCGCGCGCGTCGGCGTTCGGCCGCTCGGAGACGGTGCTGCAGATGGGTTGGGTGTTCGGCGGCGCGATCGGCGTGCTGCTGCCGCCGATCTGGTGGGTCGGGTTCCTGGTGGTGTCGGTGCTGCTGGCTGTCGGCCTCACCCAGACGCTGATGACGCGGCGCGGGGCGTCGCTGATCCCGGGCCTCGGCGGCGACCGGCCCGCGCGGCCGAGCCGCACCGGGACGTCGGGCAGACGGTTCGCGACGCCCGCCACCGAGCTGCGCGAGGGTCCGCCGCCGCCGCCGCGGCGCGAGCCGTAGGGTCCACTGCGTGCGCCGTGCCCTGATCGCAGTCCTCGCCTGCGCGGTCGTCGGGCTCGCCGGGTGCGCCGCCCCACCACCGCCCGAGGTCACGTTCTTCGCTGACGGCGAGACGGCGCGCACCGCGCCGCAGGTGTTTTGCGAGATCGGCGCCACGGCCTGTCTGCGCAACGACGACGCCGCGGCCGAACTGCGCATCCGCAAGGGCAGGCCGGTGCAGGTGTCGGTGCCCTCGGACGTCGCCCAAAGCCCCTGGGGCGTCGTGTTCTCCTACCTCGACCGCGACGGGCAGCGGGTGGACGCGAGCAGCCGGATCATCTTCCCGCGCGAGAACCAGCTCGCCTACACCCTGCGGCTCCCCGACAACGCCGAGCGGCTGCTGTTCGCGGGGGTGCAGAAGCTGGCCGTCGCGAACGGCGACCAGCTCCTGGTCAGCGGCTACTGGATGCTGAAGGTCAATACCTGACGGTTTACGGGTCCAGCTCCCGAGCAACCGCCCGAACGACCTCGGCGATGCGCTTGGTGACCTTGCGGTCGGGGTAGCGCCCACGCTGCAGGTCGGGCTGGACCGTGGACTCCAGCATCTTGATCATGTCCTCGACGAGGCCGTGCAACTCCTCCGCCGGGCGGCGGCGAGCCTCCACAATGGACGGCGGAGGGTCGATCAGCCGCACGGACAGCGCCTGCGGGCCGCGGCGCCCGTCGGCGACGCCGAACTCGATGCGCTGCCCCGCTTTGAGCCCGGGCACTCCCGCGGGCAGCGCGGACGCGCGGACGTAGACGTCCTCGCCGCCGTCCTGCGTGACGAACCCGAAGCCCTTCTCCGCGTCGTACCACTTGACCTTGCCGGTCGGCACTGATCTCACCGTTCCCTCGTCGACTCGTCTCGTCCGCGCGCCACGGACCTCGTCCCGCGCAAGACGAACGCGCCCTGGGGCGTACCCGGGACGCGTCTTGTCAGCCTAGGCCACAGCGGGACGCGCGGGTTAGTTCGCCTCTGGCCGGGGTGGGCGTTACATCGGTTCTTCGCTGAGGGCGAACTATCCTGGCGCCCATGACCGTTCGCGCTCGTGACACCCGCACGCTGAGCGTGGCGTTCGCGCTGTTCGCCGTGGGACTGCTGGCGGTGGTGGCCATCTTCGTGCTCGCCGCGATGAACCGGCAGGCGCCCTGGCTGTGGGCGGTGTCGATGGGCCTGCCGATCGGCCTGATCGTCGGCGTCGCGCACGTCGTGCGGCGGCGTTAGCACGCGAGATATCCCGTGAACCAGGCCGGAAACTCGGTCAGCGCGGCGAGCACGACGTCGGCGCCCTCCGCGCGCAGTTCCGCCGCGTCACACGGGCCTGTCGTGACGCCCACAGCCACCGCGCCTGCGACCCGGGCGCCCGCCATGTCGCCGCCGTGGTCGCCGACGAACACCGACGCGCCGTGCTCCAGCAGTGTCTCGCCCTTGGCCGCCGCCCAACGCTCGCCGACCAGGACGTCGACCTGCCACCCGAACGCGGCGAGGTGGCGCGCGGCGTTGGGGCCGTGCTTGCCGGTGACGACCAGGGTGCGCCCACCCGCCGCCCGGACCGCGTCGAGCGCGGCAGCCGCGCCGGGCAGCGCGACCGTGGCCGGGACGACGATCTCCGGGTAGAGCGCCCGAAACCGGTCGATGAGCCACGGAATGCGCTCCTCGGGCGCCTCGTAGCCGCGGAAGATCATCTCCAGCGGCGGCCCGAGGTGCTCCGCGAAGTGCTCGCCGGGCAGCCGCAGACCGCTCTCCGCGGCAAGCATGTTCATCGCCAGCACCATGCCCGGCCGCGGATCGATGAGCGTCATGTCCAGGTCGAAGCCGACCGCGAGACTCACTGCCTCCCCTCGCGGACGCCCTGTGACACTGACTCGCTCGCAAGCTCGCTCATGCCTCGGCCACGAGGTGGTCGAGGTACGGACCGAACACCGCCGACACCGACCGCGCGGACTCGGTGGCCGACCCGGACGGCGAGGCCGCGTGGCTGATCGCGAGCCGCACGATGTTCTCCGCGACGAACCGCACGTCGATCGCGGCCACCTTGGGCCAACTGGTGGCCAGGAACCCCGCGAGCCGCGTGGTGGCGCCGGTGAGGATCGGGCCCGCGTGGTTGGTGACCAGCGGGAGCAAGCCGTCGCCGTCATCGCCCGCGACGATCGCCTTGATCAGCGGTTCCTCAGCGGCGGCGGTGAGGAACACCTCCAACGCGGCGGCCACGGCCCGTTTCGGGTCGTGCACGTTGGCCGCGATGGCTTCCTCGACGGCGGTGAGGAACAGGTCGGACTCGTGCAGGATGTACGCCTGCGCGAACGCCTGCCGCGAGCCGAACTCCTTGTAGAGGGTCTGCCTGCTCACCCCGGCCGCGGTGGCGACGTCGGCCATGGTGATCTCCGACCAGGCCCGCTCCCGCAGCACATCGCCCGCGGCGGCGAGCAGGGTGTCGCGCAGCAGCGCCCGGGCGGCCTCGGCGAACGGAACCCTCGGACGCGCGGCAGTCATGCCCACCACGTTGTCACCAGCCCCGAGTCTTGTCAACTAGGTGGACACCACCGAGATCACCCGCCGATTTCACCGCCGGTGTCCGCCTGCCTCGGCCCGTGTCGCGTCCACCTCCTCGAAGTCGACCTTCTCCCGGACCCCGCAGTCCGGGCAGCACCAGTCCTCGGGGACGTCGGCCCACGCGGTGCCCGCCGGGAAGCCCTCGCGAGCGTTCCCGGTCGCCTCGTCGTAGACGTACTCGCAGACCGGGCAGCCGAACGCGGCCATCACCGGGCCCCGTACCGGGCCAGCACTCGCTCGCGGGTGCGCGGATGCAGGTTCGCCCGGGTGATGTCGCCGCCGTAGTGGGCGAGCACGCGCTTGTCCATCACCCGGCGCCAGACCGGCGGCAAGTAGGCGAACACGATCATCGACGCGTACCCGGCGGGTAACTGCGGCGCCTCGTCGAAGTGCCGCAGCGCCTGGTAGCGCCGGGTCGGGTTGGCGTGGTGGTCGCTGTGCCGCTGCAGGTGGTAGAGGAACACGTTGGTGCAGACGTTGTTGCTGTTCCAGCTATGCCGGGGCGCGCACCGCTCGTAGCGCCCCCGCTCGTTCTTCTGCCGCAGCAGACCGTAGTGCTCCAGGTAGTTCACCACCTCCAGCAGCGAGAACCCGAACACCGCCTGGATCGCCAGATACGGCAGGATCGACGGCCCGAACGCGACAGTCAGCGCGCCGAACAGCACCACGGTCATCGCCCACGCGTTGAGCACGTCGTTGCCCGGCGTCCACGGCCCCCTGCCCGCGCGGGCGAGCCGCTGCTTCTCCAGCGACCAGCCGGAGCGGGCGCTGCCGACCACCGAGCGCGGCAGGAACTCCCAGAAGGTCTCGCCGAACCGGGCGCTGGCCGGGTCTTCCGGGGTGGCCACGCGCACGTGGTGGCCGCGGTTGTGTTCGATGAAGAAGTGCCCGTAGCCGGACTGGGCGAGCGCGACTCGGGCGAACCAGCGTTCGTGGTGCTGCTTCTTGTGGCCCAACTCGTGGGCGGCGTTGATACCGAGGCCCGCGACCACCCCGACGGTGAACGCGAGGCCGATCTTGTCGACCAGCGCCATCGGGTACGTGGTCCACAGCCAGCACGCGACCACCAGCGAGACATACTGGACGGGGAGGTAGAGGTAGATGATCCAGCGGTAGTACCGGTTGCCCTCCAGCGCCTCGATCAGCTCGTCCGGGGCGTTCTTCTGGTCGGTGCCGACGATCAGGTCGATCAGCGGGATCAGGCCCCACAGCAGGATCGGCCCGGTCCACCAGAACAGGCCGAGACCGGTGGCCGACACCAGCCCCCACGCGATGAACGGCGCGGCCGGAATGACCAGACCGAGCAGCCACGCGTAGCGCTTGCCGTCCCGCCAGGTGGTTTCCTGCTCCGCCGTGCGCGCGCCGACCGTCGCCGTCATGACCGCCTCCTCGCCAGTGTGACAACCTCGACATCTCTTGTCGTCAAGATTGACGCGAAGCAGGCTTCGTGTCAACCAATGGACACGAACGGGCTAATTGTCCACGGAACGAAACCGCCGCCCAGCGGAGCCGGGCGGCGGTTCGAGGTCGGACGCCTAGGCGTGCTCGGTGGCCGCGGCGGCGTCCAGGCCGAGGATCGCCACGGCCTCCTGGCGCATCTGCACCTTGCGGATCTTGCCGGTGACCGTCATCGGGAACTCGTCGACCACGTGCACGTAGCGCGGGATCTTGTACCGGGCGAGCTTGCCCTCGCAGAACTCGCGCACGGACTCCGCGGTCAGCGGCTCCGCGCCGTCCTTCATCCGCACCCACGCCATCAGTTCCTCCCCGTAGCGCTCGTCCGGGACCCCGATGACCTGCGCGTCGAGCACGGCCGGGTGGGTGTAGAGGAACTCCTCGATCTCGCGCGGGTAGATGTTCTCGCCGCCGCGGATGACCATGTCCTTGATCCGGCCGGTGATGTTGAGGTAGCCCTCGTCGTCCATCACCGCGAGGTCGCCTGTGTGCATCCACCTGGCGCTGTCGATGGCCTCGGCCGTCTTGTCCGGCTGCTCCCAGTAGCCCAGCATCACCGAGTAGCCCCGGGTGCAGAACTCCCCCGGCTCACCGCGCGGCACGGTGAGGCCGGTCTCCGCGTCGACCACCTTGACCTCCAGGTGCGGGTGCACCCGCCCGACCGTGGACACCCGCCGGTCGACGGAGTCGTCGGCGCGGGTCTGCGTCGACACCGGCGAGGTCTCGGTCATGCCGTAGCAGATGGTCACCTCCGCCATGCCCAACCGGTCGATGACCTGCTTCATCACCTCCACCGGACACGGCGAGCCCGCCATGATCCCGGTGCGCAGCGAAGTCAGGTCCAACTCGTCCACCATGGGCTCGGCGAGCATGGCGATGAACATCGTCGGCACCCCGTAGAGCGACGTGCACCTCTCCTCGGCGGCGGCCGCGAGGGTGGCCTTCGGGTCGAATCCGGGCGCCGGGATCACCATGCACGCGCCGTGCGTGGTGGCCGCGAGGTTGCCCATGACCATGCCGAAGCAGTGGTAGAAGGGCACGGGGATGCAGACGCGGTCCTGCTCGGTGTAGTTGCACAGCTCGCCGACGAAGAAGCCGTTGTTGAGGATGTTGTGGTGCGACAGCGTGGCGCCCTTGGGGAAGCCCGTGGTGCCGGAGGTGTACTGGATGTTGATCGGGTCGTCCGCGGAGAGCGTGCGGCCGATCTCGACGAGCCGCTCCGGGTCGCCGACGCTGCCCGCCACCGAGTCCCACGACTCCCGCCCGATCAGCACGACGTCGCGCAGGCCCGCGCAGTTCGGCCGGACCTCCTCGATCATCGCCGCGTAGTCCGACGTCTTGAACGACGGCGCCGCCACCAGCGTGCGGATGCCCGCCTGGTTGAGCACGTACTGCAACTCGTGCACGCGGTACGCCGGATTGATGTTGACCAGGATCGCGCCGATCTTCGCCGTCGCGTACTGGGTGAACGTCCACTCGGCGCAGTTCGGCGCCCAGATCCCCACCCGGTCGCCCTTGCCGACACCGAGCGCCAGCAGCCCGTGCGCCACCGCGTCCACCTCGGCCGCGAACTCGCGATAGGTCCACCGCCTGCCGGACTCCCGATCGACCAACGCCGCACGGTCACCGTGCGCGGCCACCGTGCGGTCGAGGTCGTGGCCGATGGTGTCGCCCAACAGCGGTACCTCGGACGTTCCAGAGGTGTAGCTGGGCTGTGCGGGCGCTGACCTCGTCGACATCACCGTCTCCTCGTGTGCTGTGTCCCCGCTCACCATCCTGACTGGGTCGCGGCCAGGATTGCAGCCCCAGATGGAGGGGTGCGGGACACTGGCGGACGTGCGTCTGCTGCTGAACGTCATCTGGCTCGTGCTGTGCGGCTTCTGGATGGCCCTGGGCTACCTGCTCGCGGGCGTCATCTGCTGCATCCTGATCATCACCATCCCGTTCGGGCTTGCCTCGTTCCGCATCGCCAACTACGCCCTCTGGCCCTTCGGCCGCACCGTGGAAGTGCGCCGGGACGCGGGCGCGCCGTCGCTCGTCGGCAACGTCGTGTGGATCATCTTCGCGGGCTGGTGGCTGACGATCGGGCACATCGTGACCGGGCTGCTGCTCTGTCTGACGATCATCGGAATCCCGCTGGGCATCGCGAACTTCAAGCTGATCCCGGTGTCGCTGGTCCCGCTCGGCACCCGGATCGTCCCGATCACGTAAACACGGCGGCGAACCCGCGCGGGCTACTGCTCGACCGTGTCGCCGTCGCCCGGCTCGCCGTCCGCTGCCGCCCAGGGCAGCTTGACGACCAGGCACGGTCCGCCGACGAACACGCCCCCATCGACGCCGAGGGCCTTGCCGCCCGCGTACTCGTACGGGCCCTCGATCTGGATCGGCAGGATGCCGAGCTGGTCGGCGATCACGCTGTGGCCGTGCACGACCCGCTGCCCGCCCAGCACGGTGAGCAACTCGTCGGCGATCTGTTCGCCGAGGGCGCCGCGGAAGGCGTACCGAGTGGTCATGCGGCGCCACACGTCCCACCACTGGACGAGGTCGTCGTCGTGCAGCACCGCGCGCACGGCGGCGTTGATCGCGTCGATGTCCTCGCCCCAGCACAGGTACTCCAGGGTGTCGGAGTGCATCAGCAGGTGCTCGCCGACCAGCGCCAGCACGGGGCGCTCGATCAGCCAGGCCAGGTGCTCGGGGGTGAGCGCTTCCTGGTCGCTGCTGCGGCCACCGTTCATCTCCCAGCTCCGGGCGAAGCTGCGCGGGCCGAAGTCGGACGGGACCTCGGTGTCGCCGAACTTGTGCATGCCCAGCAGCAGGATCTCGTGGTTGCCGAGCAGCGTCTCGACCCGGCCACCCGCCTGCTCGGCCTCGTCGGCCAGGCGGATCACCACGTCGATCACGCCGATCCCGTCGGGGCCGCGATCGACGAAGTCGCCGAGGAACCACAGGTGCGTCTCGCCGCCCGCCCAGGCACCGTCGCCATCGATCAGCCCGGCCGTGCGCAGTGCGTCGAGCAGTTCCGCACGGTGACCGTGCACGTCCCCCACGACGTAGGTCGGTGGCGCCTTCACCTCGGTGCCCGAGGAGCTCTCTTGCTGCACAGGTCCGACGATAGGCGAGCCGGATCGGTGACGCGCAATGATCGGCTCAGCGCCACACCGGCGGTGACCAGCCGTGATCGTTCGGATACCGGCGGATCACAGGTCGGGGATCTCGACGATCACCGTGGTGGCCTTGACCAGAGCGACGGCGAGCACGCCCGGTTCGAGGCCCATTTCGCGCACGGCCTCCGAGCTCATCAGCGACACCACGCGGTGCGGTCCGCACTGCATCTCCACCTGGGCCATGACCTTGTCGGTGACGACCGCGGTGACCAGGCCGACGAACCGGTTGCGGGCGGAGCGGCCCGCCTCGATCGGGTCGGGGATCTCACCCGCCCTGGCGCGGGCGAACTCGGCGAGGACGGCGCCCGCGACGACCTTGCGGCCCGCGGTGTCCACCTCGGCGGCGAGATGGCCCGCGTCGACCCAGCGCCGCACGGTGTCGTCGCTGACACCGAGCAATCGGGCGGCTTCGGAGAACCGAAAGTACGGCATGAGCGTGACATTATCTCCGCACGTGCGCACTAGTCACGCTAGACTCGGCTATGTCGCGCCAAGGACGTGGACCGTTCAATTAATTCGCTGCGCCGAACGGCTCACCCGGTGCTGTTTGCGACTACCCTTGATCTGGTGACAGCGGTTGATCTAGGACTCCCAGGTGTCCCGGGTACGAACAATGGCGCGCCGCGGCCGGACACGCCCGCACTGATCGATACTTTCGGCCGGATCGCCTCCGACCTGCGGGTCTCGCTGACCGACCGCTGCAATCTGCGCTGCACCTACTGCATGCCCGCCGAGGGCCTCGACTGGATGCCGGGCGGCGAGATGCTCAGCGAAGCCGAACTCGGCAGGCTGATCAGGATCGCGGTCGAGCAACTCGGCGTCACCAACGTCCGGTTCACCGGCGGCGAGCCGACGCTGCGCAAGGGTATCGAGACGATCATCGCGGCCGCCGCGGCGCTGACCCCGCGGCCGCGAATCTCCATGACCACCAACGCGATCGGACTGTCGCGGCGCGCACGCTCGCTGGCCGACGCGGGCCTAGACCGGATCAACGTCTCGCTCGACACGCTGCGCCAGGACCGGTTCACCGAGATCACCCGGCGCGACCGGCTCTCCGACGTGCTCGACGGCCTGGCCGCCGCGCAGTCCGCAGGCCTCGCGCCCGTGAAGGTCAACTCGGTGCTGCTGCGCGGCGTCAACGACGACGAGGCCGTGCCGCTGCTGCGCTACTGCGTGGACAACGGCTACCACCTGCGGTTCATCGAGCAGATGCCGCTCGACCCGCAGCACGGCTGGAACCGGTCGGAAATGGTGACCGCCGAACAGATCCTGGACATGCTGCGCGCGGGCTTCGAGCTGACGCCGAGCCCCACTCCGCGCGGCGCGGCGCCCGCGGAGCGCTGGCTGGTCGACGGCGGCCCGGCCGAGGTGGGCGTCATCGCCTCGGTCACCCGCCCCTTCTGCGGCGACTGCGACCGCACCCGGCTCACCGCGGACGGCGCGCTGCGGTCGTGCCTGTTCAGCCAGACCGAGACCGACCTGCGCGGGCCGCTGCGCGAAGGCGCGAGCGACGACGACATCGCCCAGTTGTGGCGGTCGACGATGTGGGCCAAGCTCGCCGGTCATCAGATCAACGAGGCAGGCTTCGCCCAGCCGTTGCGGCCGATGAGCGCGATCGGGGGCTGAGGGTGGACGGAACGACCCTGCGGGTGCGGTACTTCGCCGGGGCACGGGCCGCGGCGGGGGTGGCGGAGGAGAGCGTGCTGCTGCCCGCGAACGCGACGGTGCACGACGCCCTGACCACCCTGGAGGCGCGCCACGGCGGCGAGCTGTCCCGGGTATTGCGCGCGTCCAGCTTCCTGCTCGACGGGATCGCCGTGCGCGACCGGACGGCTCCACTGGGCAACCGAACCGACCTCGACGTGCTCCCGCCGTTCGCGGGCGGCTGAGTCACCAACGGCCCAACCGGCCCGAATGGACGTGAGGCAAGCCTCACCCAGCGTGAAATATCTCGGGTAGGACACAGGACCATAACAGTGAAACAAAACTCGCTGACCTGCGAGTTTGTCTACTCGCAGCAATTTGCACCGCGTTACTGTGATGACCGTCACATGTCTTGAAATTTCCCGTACGCCGCTCGGCTACGTAACGTCGCAATTCGGCTGGCCCCGACCAGTCGAGTTCGACCCGAGAGTCCGTGGCGCCACACCCTGTCCGGCGGTCTCTCGGGAACCAACCCCGAGCGAAAGCGAACTTCCGGACAGGGGCGAGGGACCACGACGAGCGCGAGTCCGCGCGAGGCGTGGCGGCCGGGTGCGAATCCCGCCCGGGTCCGAACTTCGGGCCCGCCCGCCAGCGAGACGCTCGCAGGCGCGGGAGGAGAGACCGAAATGGCTAACCGAGGCAAACACCGCAGGCCGTCCGCCGCTGTACGCACCATCGCCCGCGTCGTCGTCGCAGGCGTCGCGGTCGGTGCCCCGATGGCGCTCGCCGCTGCCCCCGCTTCCGCCGCCCCCGTCAACTGGGACGCGATCGCGCAGTGCGAGAGCGGCGGCAACTGGAGCATCAACACGGGCAACGGCTACTACGGCGGCCTGCAGTTCAACCCGAGGACCTGGGCGGCGAACGGCGGTTCGGGCAGTGCCCACAACGCCTCCCGCGAGGAGCAGATCCGCGTCGCGGAGAACGTGCTCAGGTCCCAGGGCATCGGCGCGTGGCCGACCTGTGGCAAGAAGGCAGGCGCTGGTCCGGTGAAGGCGAGCAAGCCCGCCCAGCAGAAGGCCACCCCGAAGAAGTCGACCGCCCCGAAGGTCGTCGCGCAGAAGGCCGCCCCGGCTCCCGCCGCCGCGACCAGCGCCCTGAGCAAGTCCAACCCGAACGGCGACTACACGGTCATCGCGGGCGACACGCTCTCGAAGCTCGCCCAGCAGCTCAACCTCCCCGGTGGGTGGCAGACGCTGCACGAGCTGAACAAGGACTACATCGGTGACCCGGATCTGATCCTCGTGGGTCAGACGATCGCCACCAAGTAGCTCCCCGTCCCGCGGGTCAACGCGGGAGCAAGACTCCGGGCCCTCGCCGCACAACCCCCGGCGGTGAGGGCCCGGACCCCACTCGATCACGGTTGTCCTGTCCCCCAGGTGAGGGCGGGCAGGCGGCGGGCTGGTGGATCAACTTCGTCGCCACCTCGACCCGGCGAATGGGCAAGCCGCTGGGTCGGTGGATCGGCTCTCGTCGCTGGCCCCCGACCGGCAGGCGGCGGGCTACGGGCAGTTGACCCATTCGTCGGTGCCGTCGGTGAAGGTTTGGTGTTTCCAGATGGGGAGTCGGGCCTTCACCTCGTCCACCAGCTCCGCGCAGGCGACGAACGCCTCCTTGCGGTGTTCGGCCGCCACGGCGCAGGCCAGGGCCACGTCCCCGATCTCCAGCACGCCGATCCGGTGGCTCACCGCCAGCGCGCGCACGCCCGGGTGTCGACCAGCCACGTCGGCGGCCACCTCCGCGACGATGTCCTTCGCGCTCGGGTGGCCCTCGTAGGTCAGGCCGGTCACTCCCCGGCCGTGGTCGTGGTCGCGAACTACACCCGCGAAGGTCACGACGGCACCCGCCGCGTCGTCCTCTACCAGGGCGGCGTGGTCCTCGACGGTGATCCTGGAGTCGCTGACGTCCGCGCGGAGCACGCGCGCGGGTGCCACCGACTCGGTCGGGCGCGGGTGGTCGCCGCCGCGAAGTTGGTCGACGGCGTGGTCCAGGACCGGCTCCAGCACGCCGAGGCCGTCCTTCACCCCGCCGGACGAGCCCGGCAGGTTCACGATCAGCGTGCGCCCCGCGACCCCGGCCAGCCCGCGCGACAGCACCGCCGTCGGCACCTTGGGCAGCCCGGCGGCCCGGACGGCGTCCGCCAGGCCGGGAATCTGGTAGTCCAGCACCGCCTCGGTGGCCTCGGGGGTCCGGTCGGTCGGGTTGATGCCGGTACCGCCCGTGGTGACCACGACAGCCACACCCGCCGACACCGCCGACCGCAACGCCGCCTCGACGGGCGCGCCGTCCGGCACGACGACCGGGTCCGGCACGTCGTAGCCGCGCGCCCGGAGCCACGCGGCGATGACCGGGCCCGTCTTGTCCGCATAGACGCCGGTCGCCGCGCGGTTGGAAGCGGTGATGACGCGGGCCGCGCCGCGCTCGCCCGGTGACAGCGAACTCGCGGGCTCGCCCTGTGAGATTGACTCGCTCGCGGGCTCGATCATGGCTGCTCTCCTCGGCTCCAAACGCCGGTCTTGCCACCGTCCTTGCGTTCGACGCGGACGGCGTCGAGGACTGCCGCGGGGTCGACAGCCTTGATCATGTCGTGCAGGGTGAGGCCGCAGACCGCGACGGCGGTCAGCGCCTCCATCTCGACCCCGGTGCGGTCGGTGGTGCGGACCGTCGCGGTGATCAGGACCGCCGACTCCTCCAGTTCGAGGTCGACCCGCACGCCCGAGAGCGAGATCGGGTGACACAGGGGCACCAGGTCAGGAGTCCGTTTCGCCGCCATGATCCCGGCGATCCGGGCGGTGGCGAGCGCGTCGCCCTTGGGTAGGCCGTCTCGGCGGAGCAGGCCCACCACCTCGGCTGTTGTGCGGAACACCCCGGTGGCCACGGCCGTGCGCGTGGTGACCTCCTTGCCCGACACATCCACCATCCGGGCGGCACCGGCGGAGTCCACATGGCTCAGTTCACCCACGCCGCTGATGCTACGACCTCACCCGGAGTGCGACGTGCCCGCGGCCCTGCGGACGGCTTCGGCGACCGCCGAGGCGACAGCGGTGTCGAACACGCTGGGCACGATGAACGACGCGTTGAGCTGGTCGCCGTCGACCACGTCGGCGATGGCGTCGGCGGCGGCGAGCAGCATCGCGTCGGTGATGGTGCGGGCCTGCGCGTCGAGCAGGCCGCGGAACACGCCGGGGAAGGCGAGCACATTGTTGATCTGGTTCGGGTAGTCCGACCGGCCGGTCGCGACCACGGCGGCGTGCTTCTGCGCCTCCAGCGGGTCGATCTCCGGGTCCGGGTTGGCCAGCGCGAACACCACCGGGTCGACCGCCATGGTGGCGACCTGCTCGGCGCCGAACAGGTTGGGCGCCGACACCCCGATGACCACGTCCGCGCCGACCAGCGCGTCGTGCAGGGAGCCCGACACCCGGCGCGAGTTGGTGTTCTCGGCGACCCAGCGCAGGTTCGGGTCGGTGTCGCCGCGGTCGGGGTGCACGATGCCGTCGACGTCGACGGCGAGCACGTCGCCGGGGCCGCGCTGCAGCAGCAGCCGGATGATGGCCGAGCCCGCGGCGCCGACCCCGCACACCACGATCCGGCAGTCGGCGAGCGACTTGCCGACCACCCGCAGGGCGTTGCGCAGCGCGGCGACCACGCAGATCGCGGTGCCGTGCTGGTCGTCGTGGAAGACCGGGATGTCGAGCTTCTCGCGCAGTCGGGCCTCGATCTCGAAGCAGCGCGGCGCCGCGATGTCCTCCAGGTTGATGCCGCCGTACACGGGCGCGATCAGCTCGACCGTGCGGATGATCTCCTCGGTGTCCTGGGTGTCCAGGCACACCGGCCACGCGTCGACGCCCGCGAACTTCTTGAACAGCGCCGCCTTGCCCTCCATCACCGGCAGCGCGGCGGCTGGGCCGAGGTTGCCGAGGCCGAGCACGGCCGAGCCGTCGGTGACCACGGCGACGGTGTTGCGCTTGATCGTCAGCCGCCGGGCGTCGTCGGGATTCTCGGCGATGGCCTGGCAGATGCGCGCGACGCCGGGGGTGTAGGCGCGGGAGAGGTCGTCGCGGTTGCGCAGGGCGACCTTGGCGTGCACCTCGATCTTGCCGCCGAGGTGCATCAGGAACGTCCGGTCGGACACCTTGCGGACCGCGACCCCGGGCAGCGCTTCGAGCGCGTCGGTGATGTCGCGGGCGTGGTTGGCCGACACCGCGTTGCAGGTGATGTCGACGACGACCCGGTCGGGGTGCGACTCGACGACGTCGAAGGCCGTGATGACGCCACCGACCCGGCCGACCGCGCTGGTCAGGTCGCCCGCGGCGCTCGCCGACGACGGGGCCTCGACCCGGACGGTGATCGAGTAGCCGGGACCGGGCACGGGCATGGCTGACTCTCCCGAAACGACGTTGTCTGGAACTGGAGAGCGAGCCTAGTCCTACCGGTTGATCTCGGTGACCGGGTGCTCGTAGGGAACCGAGTCGAGCGGGAACGCGAGGTCGCCGAACGGGGACATCGCGCCCTGCCGGTCGGAGGTCAGCTCGCTGACCGGGTGCGTGCCATGGTCGTCGTCGCCCGCCCAGTCGGGATCGACGCGGTGGCTCTTGGCGGCCTTCGCCACGGGGTCCTCCTCCGGTCACTTCAGCGAGTACCGAAGGTTACCGGACCGGGCCTGCGTATACCGTGGTCAGGTGTCCGGCCCCACGCTCACCGACTGGCTCCGCGCCCAGGACGACCAGACGCTGGCCAAGGTGCTGCGCGCCCGGCCCGACCTGGCCACCCCCCGCCCGGCCGACACGACGGTGCTGGCCACGCGGGCGAGCAGCCGGGCGTCGGTGGCCAGAGCGGCCGAGGGCCTGGACACCCGCACTCTCGCCGTGCTCGACGCGCTGCTCGCCGCGGGGGCCGAGCGGGCGCCCGCCGCCGTGGCCGACCTGGCGACCGAGGTGCCCGCGGACCAGCTTCGGGCCGCGGTCGACCGGCTGCGCGAGGTGGCGCTGGCCTGGGGCGAGGACGACGCGGTGTCGCTGGTGCCCGCCGCGGGCGAGGTCGGCGGGCTGTTCCCGGCGAGGCCGAGCCGGATGTCGGCGGCGCTGGAAGGGGTCGATCTGACGGCGCTGCTCGCCGAGATCGGCGACGACGAGCGCAAGGTGCTGACCGCGCTGGCCAGCGGCCAGCCGTTCGGGCGCACCAAGGACGCCGCGGTCGTGGTCACCCTGGACAAGGCGGCGACCCCCGTGCAGCGACTGCTCGCCCGCGGTCTGCTGCTGCGCCGCGACGCCGAGACCGTGGAACTGCCCCGCCAGGTCGGCGTGGCCATCCGCGGCGACCACACGGGCACGCCGTCGCTGGTCGAGCCCGCGCTGCGGACGAACAGGCACAAATCGTCCACTGTGGACGCGACGGCGGCGGGCGAAGCACTGGAAACGCTGCGGCACATGGAAACCCTGCTGCGCCTGTGGTCCGACGAGCCGCCGCAGGTACTCAAGGCGGGCGGACTCGGCGTGCGCGACCTGCGCAAGCTGACCCGGGTGCTGGACATCTCCGAGCGGCAGGCGACGCTGCTCGTCGAGCTGGCGACCGGCGCGACCCTGGTCGCCGACAGCGAGACACTCAGCCCCGAGTGGGTGCCCACCAACCACGCCGACGTGTGGCTGGCCGCCGCCCCCGGCGCCCGGTGGGCGACGCTCGCCGCGGCCTGGCTCGACCTGCCGCGGCTGCCCGGCCTCGGCGGCCTGCGCGACACCAAGGACCGGCTGCTCGCCCCGCTCTCGGAGGACCTGCGCCGCCCGGTCGCGCCGTTGGAGCGGGCCCGGGTGTTGGCCGCGCTCGCCGACCTGCCGTCCGGCACCGGGGTGGCCGAGCCGGACGAGCTGGCGGCGGTGCTGGCCTGGCGGGCCCCCCGGCGCGGCGGCAGGCTGCGCGACGAGATCGTGCGCTGGACGCTGTCCGAGGGCTCGGCGCTGGGCGTGGTCGCGCTCGGTGCGCTGACCGGTCCCGGCCGGGCGCTGCTCGACGAGGGCCCCGCGCCCGCGGCGAAGCGGATGGCCGAGGCGATGCCCGCGCCGATCGACCACGTGCTGGTGCAGGCCGACCTGACCGTGGTCGCGCCCGGGCCGCTGGAGCCGCACCTGGCGGCCCGGATCACCGAGACCGCCGACGTCGAGTCCGCGGGCAGCGCCACCGTGTACCGGGTGAGCGAGGCGTCGATCCGCCGCGCCCTGGACGCCGGGCGCACTGCCGCCGACCTGCACGAACTGTTTCGCACCCGCTCGCGCACGGCCATCCCGCAGGCGCTGGAGTACATGATCGACGACGTGGCCCGTCGGCACGGCAGGCTGCGCGGCGGGGCCGCGGCGTCGTTCCTGCGCTGCGACGACCCGGCGCTGATCGCCGAGGTCGCGGCCAGCCCGGTGGCGGCGGCGCTGCGACTGCGCAAGATCGCGCCGACGGTGCTGGTGAGCCCGCTGCCGCTGGTGGACATCCTGGACGACCTGCGCGCGGCCGGGTTCGCGCCCGCCGCCGAGGGCGCCGACGGGCAGGTGGTCGACCTGCGGCCGAGCGGGCGACGCATCCAGACCCCGGCCCGCGCCACCCGCCGCACGGCCACCCCCCGGGTCCCCGACGCCGAACAGTTCACCGACCTGGTGTCGGCGATGCGGGCGGGTGACCGGGCGGCCGACAGCCGACGGGGGCGCACCGTGTCCTCGACCGGGGCGAACATGGCCGAAACGATGGCGCTGCTGCAGGAGGCGACCCGGTCGGGTCACCGGATCTGGGTGGGCCTGGTGGACGCGCACGGGGTGGCCAGCCAGCGCGTGCTCGAACCGCTGCGCATCGGCGGCGGCATCCTGGAGGGCCGCGACCCGACCAGCGACGAGATCCGCAGGCTGCCGATCCACCGGATCACCAGCGCCGCCCTGGTGGAGAACTGACACAGCGAAGGCCGCCTCCCCTGAGCCGGGGAAGCGGCCGCCGCGGACGAATCCCGTCAGACAGCTCGCGACATGCGCTGCTGCATGGCGTGCTGGACCAGCGTGATCAGCGTCTCCTTGGTGGAGTCGCGGTCGCGCGCGTCCGTGGTCACTATCGGCACCGACGGCTCGACGGTGAGCGCCTCGCGCACGTCGTCGATGCGGTGGTGCAGGACACGGTCGAAGCAGTTGAGCGCGATGATGTAGGGCAGGCCGCGGTCCTCGAAGAAGTCGATCGAGGCGAACGCGTCGGCCAGCCTGCGGGTGTCGACCAGCACCACGGCGCCGATCGCGCCGCGCACCAGGTCGTCCCACATGAACCAGAACCGGTGCTGGCCGGGCGTGCCGAACAGGTACAGGATCAGGTCGGAGTCCAACGACACGCGGCCGAAGTCCATCGCGACCGTGGTGGTGGTCTTGTTCGGCGTCGACGACAGGTCGTCGACGTCCACACTGGCCTCGGTCATGACAGCCTCGGTGGTCAACGGCACGATCTCCGACACCGAGCCGACCAGGGTCGTCTTGCCCACTCCGAAGCCGCCTGCGACCACGATCTTGGCCGAAGTGGTCGGCTGTGGGACCGCGCCGCGCGCGCTGAGAGGACTAGAGCCTGCGGAGCCCACTGAGCACCCTTTCCATGAATTCGATCGACGGCCGGTCGCCCACGACCATGCCGCTCTGGTGGATCGAGACCAGGCCCATGCCTGCCATGTCACCGATGAGAACCCGGGCGACACCGAGCGGTAGGCGCAGATGCGCGGCCACCTCGGCGACGGAGCGGGTGTCCAGGCACAGGCCGCAGATGGACCGGTACTCGGGGCGGACCGCGCCGTCTGGAATCCGGCCGCGCTCGCTGGTGGAAACCAGCGCCTCGATCGCGAGGTCATGATCATATGCGGACCGGGTGCGTCCCCCGGTCTTGGTGTACGGGCGGACCAGCGACCCGGTCTCGTGCGGGGCGGGCTCGGTGAACTCCGGCTCTGGATCGTGCTCGGGGACCGCAGGGATCTCCTTGCTGTCCCAGTCGGACTGCGCGGGGATGCCGGGGTCGCCGTAGAGGGTCGCGCTCGGCCCGCCGAACAGTCTGGCCCGGAAGCCGTCGATGTCGAACCGGTTCGGTGGATCGCCGAGTCCGTGTTCGGGCAGGTCCTCCCAACCTCGCTCCGACATGTCCGCCAGCCTCCGCTCGGGCTCATCCACCAGGTCACGGGACCTGCCGCCGGGTGTGCCGAAGCCGGCGTCCGTGTCGAACAGGTCCCGATAGGAGAAGTCGTCCTCGGTACGCCTGCCGGTGGCTCTGCGGCCCGTGCTCATCGCGTACTCACCCCGCCGTCTCTGCCGCGCTTACCTGCGCTGCGTGCCCTGTAGCTGCGCACGCAGCTCAGGCGTCATCTGCTGGCCGACCCGCTCGACCAGCAGCGTCATCTCGTACGCCACCAGGCCGATGTCGCAGTTCGGCGCGGCCAGGACCGCGAGGCAGGAGCCGTCCGAGATCGACATCAGGAACAGGTACCCACGGTCCATCTCGACCACGGTCTGGTTGACCCCACCCGCCTCGAAGCACCGCGCGGCGCCCGCGGTGAGGCTGACCAGGCCGGAGGCCACCGCGGAGAGCTGCTCGGCGCGGTCGCGGGGCAGGCCCTGCGATCCGGCGAGCAGCAGTCCGTCTGCGGAGACCACCACGGCGTGTGCCACACCGGGCACTTGGCGGACGAAATCTGTGATGAGCCACCCGAAGCTGCCGGGCTGGTTTACGGACGGGGTCGTCACTCCTGCTCCTCGTCTTGGCGGCTCTCGTCTGAACCGGTCTGGTCACCAGCGTAAGCGTCGATCAGGGCATGCCTGCCCCGCCGGACCCCCTGCTGGAAGCTCGACATGCGGCCGCGGATCGCGTCCGCGGTGCGGGGCGGGAGCGGAGGAACCGCCGGATGGTCGGCGGTCACCTCCCGTGGCGCCGCCGAACCGGGTACCAGGTGGGCGCTGGGCACCCGCTTGGGCAGTCCGGCCGTCGTCTTCGCCGTGTCGGCCGAGGTGTCCAGCAGGGCCCGAGCCCGCTGCCACCCGTCGTCGCCGGGCGACGTCCAGGGGTCTACCTCGGGCGCGGGCGGCTCGACGGGCTCGGCCTCGACGGCCACCTCGACTGCCGGTGCGTCCTGGTCGATCTCGTCGGCCGCGACCGGCTCGACCTCGGCCTCGATCGGCGGCTCGGTCTCCTCGACAACCGGCTCCGCGATGCCGTTGGCGGCCTTCGGATGCGGGGTGGCGCCGGTGTCGCCCGCCTCGAACCACTGCGACAGGACCGCCTCGTAGATCGGCAGCCGCTCGGTGGGCGCGTCGAGGATGCGCTCCGAGTGGTCGCCGCGCGGGGTCACCGGCGTGTAGGTGGAGGTGCCGTTGCGCGGTGCGTCCAGCACGGGGGGCTCGACGTAGGGCGCGTCGTACGGGCCTTCCGGCTCGGGCATCGGCGCGCCGAACAGGCCGACCGTGCTGTCGTCGTACACATGGCCGTTGAGCCGGGCGTTGATCTCCTCCTGCGAGGCGGGCGGACCCCAACCGCCGGTGTCGTCGACACCGAGGCTGTTCTGCTGGGCGAACTGCGGCTGGAAGGCCGGGTAGCCCGCGACCTGCTCCACCGGGCGGTCCACCTGCGACTCGCTGAGCAGGCCGCCCTCGGAGCGCACCCGCGGCATGTTGCCGGTGAACGCGCCCGCGATGCCGCTGGCCTTGGCCGCGGTGTCGCCGACGCTCGGCGTCTGGGAGATCAGGCTGTTCTGCGGGGTCGACGCCGCGGTCTGGACCAGCGCGGCGGGGACGGTGATCCGGGCGATGAGGCCGCCCTCGATGTCCTCGTTGTCGCGCAGTCGCACCTTGATCTCGTGCCGCTTGGCCAGCCGGGCGACCACGTACAGGCCCATCCGCCTGGTCACCGCGACGTCGAGGTCCGGCGGGTCGGCGAGACGGGCGTTGGCGTTCTCGATCTCGTCGTCGTTCATGCCGACGCCGGAGTCGGTGATCTGGATGGCCAGTTCCTTCTTCCTGGTCACGGCCATCCGCACGTAGACCTTCTTCTCCGGCTCGGAGAACGAGGTCGCGTTGTCGAGCAGCTCCGCGATGAGGTGCACCAGGTCGGAGACCGCGCGGCCCTGCACGGCGATGTCCGGCGAGGAGAGCACCTCGATCCGGGCGTACTGCTCGACCTCGGACACCGAGGCGCCGACGACCTCGGCGGCGGGCACCGGGCGGCTGAGCTGCCTGCTCAGGCCGGAGCCGGAGAGCACCAGCAGCGACTCGCTGTTGCGCCGCATCCGGGTCGCGAGGTGGTCGAGCTCGAAGAGGCTGGCGAGCTGGTCGGGGTCCTGCTCGTCCTGCTCCAGCCGGTCGATCAGGGAGAGCTGGCGCTCGACGAGGGTCTGGCTGCGCCGGGAGAGGTTGACGAAGATCGAGTTGATGTTGTCGCGCAGCAGCGCCTGCTCGGTCGCCATCCGAACCGCCTGGTCGTGCACGGCGTCGAAGGAGCGGGCGAGCTGGCCGGTCTCCTCGCGGGTGAACACCGGGACCGGCTCCACGGCGTTCTTGGACGCCTCCACCGGGTCTGGGTCGGCGAGGATGCGCTGCACCGTCTCCGGCAGCCGCCGGTTCGCCACGTCGAGCGCGTCGCGGCGCAGCACGCGCAGCGGCACCAGCAGCGACCGGGCGACGACCAGGGTGACGATGAGCGCGAGCAGGATCGCGGCGGCCACGATCGCGGCGTCGCGGTAGGCGTTCTGCTTGGCGACCTCGGCCGACTGGCTCGCCTTGGAGCGCAGCTTCTCCAGCAGCGTGATCTCGACCTTGCGCAGCGCCTCGGCGGTGGCCCGCGCGTCGACGATGAGCCGGTCGGCGGCGATGCCCAGCGGCAGGTTCTGCTCGGCGCGGTTGAACGCGGTGAGCTTGATCCGCTCGCGGTCGTCGACCTCGGCGCCGCTGTAGGTGTCGGAGTAGAACTGGGCCTCGGCGGCGTCGGAGTTGGCCCGGAAGCCCTCGATCGATGCGGTGTAGCTGGCGCCTGCGGCCCGGGCCTGGTCGAGCATGCTCGACGGGAAGAAGTCGCGCGCGGCGGCGATCATCATGATCGCGTTCTGCCTGCCGAGGAACTCCTTGGCCTGCACGATGCTCAGCGACGCGCCGGCGAGCTTGGTGATCTCGGGCTGGGCCAGGGTCGCGGAGAACTCCGAACCCGCGGCGAGGATGTTCTCCAGCAGCGCGGTGTATGCCTGGTAGACGCCGACATCGGGGTACGCGCTGCCGATTGCGGCGTTGCGGACCGACTCGATGGCGTTGAGCCTCACTGCCAGCCGGGTGAGCACATCGCCGCGGAACGTGGTGACGTTCTGCGCGGCCTGCGACAGCCGGGCGAGCGCGGCGTTGGTGCGCTGGATCTGGCCCTGCATGACGCTGGTGTCGCCGCTGCGGCCCGCCGCCACGTACGCGACGACCACGTTGCGCTCGTTCTGCAGGTCGTGCACGAGGGCGACCACGTCGAGGGTGGCGCTGACGCTGATCGCGGCGTCCTCGAAGGTGTCCGCGCGGTCGAGTTCGCTCTTGGCCCGCAGTACGCCGAGTGCGATCGCGGTGATCACGGGCACGAGCAGGACCGCGATCAGCTTGGTACGGAGTCGCCAGTTGCGCAGGCGCCAGCGCGCACCACCTTCGACGGTCTTGCGAGCGGCGGGCTTGCGCCCGGTGGTCCCTAGTTCGGACACAGCGGCACCACCGTCTTTCCCCGGGCCCCGTTCGACCCCCGCGGTGTGGTCGGGCACTGCGTGCACTCTCCTCGCATCTGAGCCCGTTACTCGGAGGCCGGCTCGAACGGACAACGACCGCGGTGCGGCACGCGGGAGCGCACGGACACGCAGACCACCAGGGTCTGCCGGGCAGGTCGTGCCCGCCCGTCGATACCCGCGAACATCACGCGCTGCTCTCCCAACCGCTCAGCCGAGCGTATGCCGCACTGTGGACACAGAAGGTAGCGAAGTCTACGGCAGGATGTAACCCTTCCAGGGCATCATCACACCCCGTATCAGGGAGTCCACTAGTCCGAGATTACGCAAGTGTGTACGGGCAGTGTCATTTCCCACCATCAAGGTCCCCCGTATGGCGGAATACCTTGCCTACCTCCACCCGGCCTGTCACGGACCGTAAGTCCCAGGTCAGCCCGCCCGCACAATTCGCCTGCTTGGGCCTACAGGATCACCCGACTAAGTGAGGCAGTTCACCGCAACGGAACTATCGCACACGCTTTGTGACAGGGACCTGGTGACTCTAGAGTGCGTCCTGATGTCCGGGGACCACCCAACTTCGACAAAAATTCACCTCCACCCATGGAGAGGCTCCGATGTTTCGACGCGCTACCACCAGACGGATCACCCGCGTCCGTCTGCCGATCGCCGCTCTGGCCGTGACGCTGCTCGCCACGCTCAGCGGCTGCGGCCTGCTCGGCGGCGACGACGAGGGATCGGCCGCGCCGCAGAGCTCGGCCGGGGTGGAGAAGGCCAAGATCAAGGTCGGCGTGCTCCCCGTCGTCGACGTCGCGCCGTTCTACCGGGCGATCGAGCAGGGCTACTTCAAGGCCGAGGGCCTTGAGGTCGAACCGGTCGTCATGGCGTCCGGCCCGGCCAGCATCAACGGCATCATCAACGGCGACATCGACATCGCCTTCGCGTCCTACCCGGCGCCGCTGCTCGCGCAGAGCAAGAAGGTCGCCGACATCAAGATCGTCGCGGACGCGCTGGCCGCGAAGCCCGGCCACCTGGTGGTCGTCGCCCCGCCGAACTCGACGCTGAAGAAGCCCACCGACATGCCCGGCAAGAAGATCGCCATCACCGCGCGCAACAGCTTCACCGACCTCGCCCCGATGGCCGTCATGAAGACCCAGGGCGTGGACTTCTCCCAGGTCCAGTGGGTCGAGATGCCGCTGCCGGAGATGATCCCGGCGATGGAGAAGGGCTCGGTCGACGGCGCCGTGGTCGTGGAGCCGTGGGTGACCACCGCGATGAAGCGGCTCGGTGCGGTGCCGGTGTTCGACGGCGCGTCCGGCCCGACGGCCGAGATGCCGATGTCCGGCTACATCGCCGTCGGCGGCAACGGCAAGTTCGCCACCACCAGCCCGAACACCGTCGCCGCCTTCCAGCGCGCGCTGGCCAAGGCGCAGGCCGAGGGCGGGGACCGGGCCAAGATGGAGCCGATGTTCGTCAAGTACGCCAAGATCGACCAGCAGACCGCCCAGCTCGTCACCATCTCCACCTACTCGACCTCCCTGGAGGCCAACCGCATCCAGCGGGTGGCGAACCTGATGGAGGAGTTCGGCGTGATCAAGGGCCGCCTGGACGTGTCCACGATGATCGCCAACTCAGGCAGCAGCGGTAAGTAACCCAGGTGCGCCACGGCGCGCCCGCAAGCCCCCAGTCCGGCCTGCCGCATCCACGCGGCAGGCCGGACTGCTCGCTGGGGAGGCTCCCCCGATGAACTACAGCACGTAGTCGACCGGTTCCTATGGGTGTGAATTGCGCCACTCGGACGTCACTCGGATGGTTGTACGGGCAATCATGCGTGTCGACACCCCGTCCACCTCATCCGAGGAGGAGGCACCGATGCTTAGACGCGCCGCCGCCCGACGATTGCTCGCGTTCGCGGGCCGCTCGGCGGCGGGTCGCAGGCGATTATGAGGGTTCACCTGAAGGGGTGAGGTGTTTACTCATAGTCACCTGGGACTCGCCCCTCCTGAGGGTGACCTAGTATCCAGGGCAATCAGCACCTCGACAATTACCCACCTTCCGGGGAGAGGCTCCAATGCTTCGACGCGTTACCGCCAAACGGGTCGCCCGCGTCCGTCTGCCGATCGCGATTCTGGCCATGACGACGCTCGCCACGCTCAGCGGCTGCGGCCTGCTCGGCGGTGACGACGGGGAGTCCTCCTCGGCGCAGTCGAGCGCGTCGGCCGGGCTGGAGAAGACCAAGATCAAGGTCGGTGTGCTGCCGATCGTCGACGTCGCCCCGTTCCACTGGGCCGTCGAGCAGGGCTACTTCAAGGCCGAGGGCCTCGACGTCGAGCCGGTCGTCATGCCGAACAACACCGCCACGGTCAACGGCATCGTCAACGGCGACCTCGACGTCGCGTACTCGTCCTACCCGGTGCCGCTGCTGCTGCAGAGCAAGAAGGTCGCCGACTTCAAGATCCTCTCGGACGCGCTCTCCGGCAAGCCCGGCCACGCCGCGGTCGTCGCCCCGCCGAACTCGCCCCTGAAGAAGCCCGCCGACATGCCCGGAAAGCGGATCGCGCTCGTCTCGCGCAACAGCATGGCCGAGTTCGCGCCGCGGGCGGTGCTCAGGACCCAGGGCGTCGAGTTCTTCGACTCGACCCTGATCGAGATGCCGTTCCCGGAGATGATCCCGGCCATGGAGCGCGGCGACGTCGACGGTGCCGTGGTCGTGGAGCCGTGGGTGACCACGGCGATGAAGAGGCTCGGCGCGGTGCCCGTGTTCGACGTGACCTCCGGTCCGACGGCCGACATGCCGCTGTCGGGCTACTTCGCGGTCGCCGGGCCCGGCAAGTTCGCCACCACCAGCCCGAAGACGATCCTCGCCTTCCAGCGCGCGCTCGCCAAGGCGCAGGCCGACGGCGCCGACCGGGCCAAAATGGAGCAGATGTTCGTCAAGCACGCCAAGATCGACCAGCAGACCGCGAACCTGGTCACGCTGTCGAACTACCCGACCTCGCTGGAGCCCATCCGCATCCAGCGGGTGGCGAACCTGATGGCGGAGTTCGGCGCCCTCAAGGATCCCCTCGACGTCCGCACGATGATCTTCAACGCGGGCAACGCGGGCAAGTGAGTTCTGCGGTGAGGAGCCGTACACAGTGAGTCGTGGGCCCCGAGTTCCCCGGAGCCTGATCGGTCTGGCCTGCCTCTTCGCGGTGTGGGAAGTGGCCAGCCGGACCGATCTCGTGCCGAGCTTCTACCTGCGGCCGCCGAGCGTCGTACTGCCGACGATGGTGCGACTGCTCGGCGACGAGACGTTCCTGCGCGCGGCCCTTGCCACAGTGCTCGCCACGGTCATCGCCGTGGCCATCGCGATCGCCATCGCGGTGCCGTCCGGGCTCGTCCTGGGCAGCGTCCCCGCTGTGCGGCGGGCCGTGATGGTGGTCATCGAGTTCCTGCGGCCGATCCCGTCGGTCGCGCTCATCCCGCTGGCCCTGCTGCTGGTGGGCACCGGGCCGGACACCAAGATCACGCTCGCGGTGTACGGCGCGCTCTGGCCGATCCTGTTCAACACCATGTACGCGCTCGACGAACTCGACCCGCTGCACGTGGAGACGGCCAGGGTGTTCGGCACCGGCCGAACCCGGGTGCTGACCAGGGTCGCGCTGCCCAGCGCGGCGCCGTTCGTACTCACCGGCGTCCGGCTCTCCTTCGCCATCGCGCTGGCCGTGGCGATCAGCACCGAACTGTTCGCGGGCGGCACCAAGGGCATCGGCACGTTCGTCCTGGAGGCCAGCAGCGGCGGCAGCCAGATGGACCAGGTGCTCGCGGCCACGGTGCTGGCGGGCCTCATCGGCTACGCCGCCAACGCGGGCCTGGAACGGCTGCACGCGAGGCTGTTCGCCTGGAACGCGCCCAGGGGGGACGGCTCATGAGGCTGGTCGGCGGCTTCGCCCAGCGCTGGGTGCTCTTCTTCGTGATGATCGGCGTCTGGGAGCTGGCCACCCGGTCCGCGGCCAGCCAGTTCTTCCCGCCGCCATCGGAGATCGCCGCCACGGCGCGCACAGTCTGGTTCTCCTCGGCGTTCGGCGACGACATCGTGCCGGGCGTGAGCCGGATGCTCGGCGGCTGGGCGATCGCCGGGCTCATCGGCATCGCGCTGGGCATCCTGCTCGGCCGGTCCCGCACCGCGATGGCCTACCTCGGCCCGCTGTTCAACTTCATGCGGTCCATCCCGCCGCCGCTGCTGGTGCCGTTCTTCGTGGCCTCGGTCGGCGCGACGAGCATGCAGTGGCCCACCATCGTCTTCGGCGCGATCTGGCCGGTGCTGCTCAACACCGTCGACGGCGCCCGCGGCGTGGACGCGACCAAGGTCGAGACCGCCCGCGCGTTCCGGCTGTCCAAGCTCCAGTGGACGCTGGGCGTGGTGCTGCCCTCCGCGCTGCCGAAGGTCTTCGCCGGGCTGCGGCTGAGCCTGTCCATCGCGGTGATCCTGATGGTCATCTCGGAGCTGGTCGGCTCCGAGAACGGCATCGGCTACCAGCTCGTCCAGGCCCAGCGCGACTACGAGCTGCCGACCATGTGGGCCTGGATCGTGCTGCTCGGCGTGCTCGGCTACCTGTTCAACATCGCGCTGCTGATGCTCGAACGCCGTGCCCTGGCCTGGCAGCCGCGGCACTCGTTCGAGGCGCAGTCCCTGGCTACCGGAGGATGACCGCGTGACCACCATGCTCGAAGTCGCCGACCTCGGACACACCTACCAGGCCAAGGACGGCGCCCACGACGCCATCGACGGGCTGTCGTTCACCGTCGAGGCGGGCGAACTCGTCTGCGTCGTCGGACCGTCCGGCTGCGGCAAGTCGACGCTGTTGCGCGCCATCGCCGGGCTCATCACGCCGAGCCGCGGCAAGATCAGCCTGCACGGCACCCCGGTCGACGGGGTGCCCGCCGACCTCGCTGTCGTGTTCCAGGACTACAGCCGCTCGCTGTTCCCGTGGCTGACGGTGGCCCGGAACGTGGAGTTCCCCCTGCGCACACTGGCCAAGGCCGAGCGCAGGCAGCGGGCCGCGGACGCGCTGGCCGCGGTCGGCCTGCGGGACGCGGTGCGCAAGTACCCGTGGCAGCTCTCCGGCGGCATGCAGCAGCGGGTGGCCATCGCGCGCGCCCTGGCCTACCGGCCCGCGCTGCTGCTGATGGACGAGCCGTTCGCCTCGGTCGACGCGCAGACCCGGTTCGAGCTGGAGGACCTGCTGCTGCGGGTGCGCCGCGAGCAGGACACCACGGTGCTGCTGGTCACCCACGACATCGACGAGAGCGTCTACCTGGCCGACCGGGTGCTCGTGCTGTCGAAGTCGCCCGCGACCGTGGTCGCCGCCCTGGACGTCGCCCTCGGCGCGGACCGCGACCAGATCACCACCCGCTCCAGCGACCGGTTCGTGGAGCTGCGGGCGAAGGTCGCCGGGCTGCTGCAGAACGTCCCCAAGGCTGTCGAGCAGCAACCTGTTCGCTGATAGCCGGAAGGGGCCCTTCGACCAGGTCGAAGGGCCCCTCGGATTCCGGTCTTACGGGTTCTTCCCGCAGATCACCACGGCAGGCTCGGAGTAGATATAGCCGTCGTTGACACCCTCCACACCCTCGCAGGCCGACGCGTCGGACTTGCCCTCGACGACCTCCAGCACCTCGAACTGGGCGGCGCCGCAGTCGACCTTCTTGGCCTGGTCGGCCTTGGTCAGGTCGGAGAAGCAGTCGCCCTTCTTGGCGTTGAGCATCAGGCACAGCGAGAAGCCGGAGCCCTGGCCGCTCTGCTCGTACTCCAGGTAGTCACCGGTGGTGGGGCAGGTCGCCGCGCTGCTGTCGAGCTTCTTGGCGACCTTGAACACCGCGTCCGCGCTGTTGCAGTCGATCTTCTCGACGTCGGCGTTGGTCGCGCTGGCGTCGTTGACCTTGATGCAGTCGCCCACGCCCGCGGTGGCCGCCGACTTGTTGAAGTAGACGAACACGCCGACGCCGACCGCGATCAGCACGACGAGGCCGATCACGATCCTGACGATCTTGCCTTTGCCCTTGCTCTTCGCGGGCGCACCCTGCTGCGGCGGCGCGGCCGGGAAGCCGCCGGGCGGGGGCTGCTGGCCGTAGGGCTGGCCCGGCTGACCGGGCTGCTGGCCATAGGGCTGGCCCGGCTGGCCCGGCTGGCCCTGCTGGCCGGGTTGCTGGCCGTAGGGCGGGGGCTGCTGGCCGCCGTAGGGCGGCGGAGTGGGCTGACCGCCGGGGGGCGTCGACGGCCCCTGGTTGTAGGGCTGCTGCGGCTGCCCGCCCTGGGGAGAACCGAACTGGCCCGGCTGCTGCGGGTTGGACATTTGGGTACACCTCGTGGAGTTCCAACAACGGAGTCTGCGATACCGCGAGAATCGCAAACCCCCCATAGGACGCGACCCCTGCGGCGGTGCAATCTAGCGTGCCGCCCCGGCAACCGGGGCGCGAACCGGCGAAAAACGCCGGTGAATCACTGACCGTGACTGTCCGAACGCGATAGTCGACTATGGCGCGGTCGGTGTCTGGATGCAGAACACGAGCGGGGGCTCCGGGTAGCCGAGTCCGTTGCTGCCGGGACACGGCGTCGGGTCCGTCGAGCCCTCGATCACCTCGGTGATCTTGATCGCCTCGGTCGACTCGCAGCCCGTGACGCGGAACGACTGGTTGGCGTCGTCGGCCTCGTAGCACTTGCCCGCGGCGAAGTTGGGCATCAGGCAGAGCAGGTTGTCCGTGTTGCGCAGTTCGCGGTACGCGCCCTCGGGGCAGCCCAGTTCGTCGGCGTCCTTCTTGGTCGCGATCTTGAACGTGGCGGACTCGTCGCCGCAGTCGACGAGATCGACCTTGGCCGTGTCGTCGACGCCGGTGACCGCGGCGCACTCGCCCTCGGCGTAGGACGGGTCGGCGAGGACGTACCGGTAGACCAGGAAGCCGCCGCCCGCGATGAGCACCGCGACGAGCGCGATGAGCCAGACCGGCATGAGTTTGCGGGGCTTGGCCGTGGCGACCGGACTCTCGTCCGGGGTCTGGTCCTCCTGGTCAACGGGGTTACTCATGCCATCCCCTCGCAGGCTCGGTGATGCCGCTCGCGGGCGCCCTGTATCAATGATTCGCTCGCTAGCTCGCTCATGCGTGTCGCCTCTGCGGTGGTGGGGTACGGCCGCGTGGAAGGTAGCCGCCGGGCCCCCGGGCCTGGCAACCACGGTTACCGAACTGTGCCCGGGACTACCCTGGCCCTCTTCGGCGTTTGCGACACTAGTGCCGAACCGAAGAGCGAGGGGACACGTGACCGACGGCCCGCTGATCGTGCAGTCCGACAAGACCCTCCTACTGGAGATCGACCACCCCGGCTCGAATGACGCCCGAATGGCCATCGCGCCGTTCGCGGAGCTGGAGCGCGCCCCCGAGCACGTGCACACCTACCGCGTGACGCCGCTCGCGCTGTGGAACGCGCGGGCGGCCGGGCACGACGCCGAGCAGGTGGTCGACGCGCTCTCGACGTACTCGCGCTATCCGGTGCCGCAGCCGCTGCTGATCGACATCGTGGACACCATGGGCCGGTTCGGGCGGCTCACGCTGCAGAACAGTCCCGCGCACGGGCTGGTGATGGCCACCATCGACCGGGCCGTGCTGGAGGAGGTGCTGCGGAACAAGAAGATCGCGCCGATGCTGGGCGATCGGATCGACCCCGACACCGTGCTCGTGCACCCCAGCGAGCGCGGCAGGCTCAAGCAGGCGCTGCTCAAGGCCGGCTGGCCGGCCGAGGACCAGGCGGGCTACGTCGACGGCGAAGCACACCCGATCAGCCTCGTCGAGGCCGATTGGGCACTGCGCGACTACCAGCGAATGGCTGTCGACTCGTTCTGGGCGGGCGGCTCCGGCGTGGTCGTGCTGCCGTGCGGTGCGGGCAAGACGTTGGTCGGCGCGGCCGCGATGGCCAAGGCTCAGGCGACAACGCTGATCCTGGTGACCAATACCGTGGCGGGCAGGCAGTGGAAACGCGAGCTGATCGCGCGGACCTCGCTCACCGAAGAGGAGATCGGCGAGTACTCCGGCGAGCGCAAGGAGATCCGCCCGGTCACCATCGCCACCTACCAGGTCGTCACCCGCAAGACCCGAGGCGAATACCGCCACCTGGAACTCTTCGACTCCCGCGACTGGGGCCTGGTCGTCTACGACGAAGTCCATCTGCTGCCCGCGCCCGTCTTCCGAATGACCGCCGACCTCCAGTCCCGCCGACGGCTCGGCCTGACGGCCACCCTCGTCCGCGAAGACGGCCGCGAAGGCGACGTGTTCTCCCTGATCGGCCCGAAACGCTACGACGTCCCGTGGCGCGACATCGAGGAACAGGGCTGGATCGCCCCCGCCGAATGCACCGAGGTGCGCGTCACGCTCACCGAGAACGAACGCATGCTGTACGCGCTGGCCGAACCCGAGGAGCGCTACAAACTCTGCTCGACGGCGGGCACGAAGACGGCGGTGGTCAAGTCGATCCTGGCCCGCCACCCCGACGAGCCCGCGCTGGTGATCGGGGCGTACCTGGACCAGCTTGAGGAACTGGGTGCCGCCCTGGACGCACCGATCATCCAAGGCTCCACCAGGAACAAGGAACGCGAAGCCCTCTTCGACGCCTTCCGCCGGGGTGAGGTGCCGACCCTGGTGGTGTCCAAAGTGGCCAATTTCTCCATCGACCTCCCCGAGGCGTCGGTGGCCGTCCAGGTGTCCGGCACTTTCGGCTCCCGCCAAGAAGAAGCCCAACGCCTGGGCAGATTGCTCCGCCCCAAGGGCGACGGCAGGCAGGCCCACTTCTACTCGGTCGTCTCACGAGACACTTTGGACACCGAGTACGCCGCCCACCGCCAACGCTTCCTGGCCGAACAGGGCTACGCCTACCGAATCTGCGACGCGGACGACCTCCTGGGTCCCCCAATCCCCGAGGTCACCTGACCCACGCACCCCTCGACCCCACCACTTCCAGCGCACCCCGACCCACAGGGCCGCCCGTCACCCGAGATCAGCCAGCACAGCGTCCGTGAACGGCGGCCAAGCCCGCACCGCCCACTCCCCGAAGTCTCGATCAGCCAACGCCACACAGGCCACACCGGCATCCGGGTCGACCCACAAGAACGTTCCCGACTGCCCAAAATGCCCGAACGTCCGCCCCGAACTCGACTCACCAGTCCAATGTGGACTCTTGGCGGACCGAATCTCGAACCCCAACCCCCAATCGTTCGGCTTCTGCATCCCGTACCCCGGCAGCACCCCGTTCACCCCGGGAAACGCCACCCCCGTCGCCGCGGCCAACGTCGACACCAACGACGGCGCCTGCAACTCGGCGGCGAACCGAACAAGATCAGCACACGTGGACACCGCGCCCGCCCCCGCGGACCCCGTCAACACAGACGCCGTCATCCCCAACGGCTCGAACACCGCCGCACGCAGATAGTCGGCGAACGGAATACCCGAAGCCGCATACACGGCAGCGGCCAAAGCATCGAACCCTGCGTTGGAATAGATCCGCCGACTACCGGGCGCCGCCTGCACCGCGGGCGAGTCGAACGCCAGACCAGACGTGTGTGCGGCAAGGTGCCGGACCGTCGACCCAGGCGGCCCGGCGGGCTGATCCCACTCGACCGCCCCCTCCTCCACCGCCACCAGCACCGCGTACGCCGACAGCAGCTTCGTCACCGACGCGAGCCGGAACGGCCGGTCCTGGTCGCCGTGGCTGCCGAGCAGCGACCCGTCCGCCGCGACCACCGCCACCGCGACGTTGTCGACCGGCCATTGCGCCACCGCCTGCAAGCTCCGCATGGCGCGACCCTACGAGAGCCGCTAGTCGGCGATCTCAGCCAGGGCGATCGTCTTGGTGATGGTGCCGAACACCAGCAGCTCCCCCGGCACGGTGTTGCGTCGGCCGAACGCCTCGGCCGCGTCCGCGCCCATGTACCGGGCGCCGAGGCGAGTACCCCAGTCGAGCATCACGTCGAGGTCTTCGGACAGCTCGGCCTCCGCCTGGAACTGGACGAAGCTGTACGGCGCCGACTCCAGGTCGACGCACATCGCGAAGCGCGGGTCGCGGCGCAAAGCCTTGCCCTTCACGGTGTCCGCGCCGGTCGTGAACACGATCCGGTCGACGTCCGCAGCGGTATCGATGAGGAACCAGATCGGCGCCACATGTGGGGCGCCGTTCGCGCGGACAGTGGCCAGCTTGCCGGTGCGGGTGCCGTGGCCGACGAAGTCGAGCCACTCGGCGCGGTCCATGTGGTACATGCCGCCGACACTGCATCATCCCAGCCGATCACGCACGTCCATCAGCGCGAACCCAGCAGGTTCAGCCCGCGCCACCGGGACGGAACGTCCGCGTCCGGGTTGTCGGCGGCGAGGCCGATGCCCCAGACGGCGTCGAGCGGGCTGGCCTCGACCAGTTCCGCGCTGCCGGTGGCCCGCAAGAAGGCCGCCAGCCGCGGGTTTTGGCCGAACTTGGCCTCGTTCGCGCGGACCACGATGTCGTAGCGGTGCGCGCGCCACACCGCGTCGTCGTAGTCGACGACTTTGCGGCCAAGGCCCTTGGCCTCGTCGGGACCTTCGGCGGCGAGCACGCGGGCGGCGGTGGCGGCGTCGCCGAAGAGGCGGGCCTTGGCGGCCATCATGTAGTGCTCGGCGGTGCGGTAGTGGTCGCCGTCGAGGTCGAAGCCCGCCCGCCACCACTGGCTCAGGCAGGATTTGGTGATCCGGCCGTCGGCGGCGGGGCGGTGGCCCCAGAAGAACAGGAACTCGACCGGCGCACCCGCGCGCTCGCGGGCCAGCAGGTCGTCCAGGCGTGGTGTGGACACCTCGGTGAAGCTAGTCGGCAACATGCCACGATGCGCGGGTGTTTCCCGACGACACCCGCGTCTACGCGATCCCCCTGCGCACCCGGTTCCGCGGCATCACCGTGCGCGAGGGTCTGCTGCTGCGCGGCGCCGCGGGCTGGGGCGAGTTCTGCCCGTTCGCCGACTACGACGACGCCGAGTCCGTGCCGTGGCTGGACAGTGCCCGCGAGGCCGCCGACCGCGGGTGGCCCGCGCCCGTGCGCGACCGGATCCCGGTCAACTGCACCGTGCCGGTGGTCTCGCCGGAGCGGGCGCACGAACTCGTGGCCGCGTCGGGCTGCGGCACGGCCAAGGTGAAGGTGGCCGACCCCGGAACATCCCTTGTGGACGATTGTGCGCGAGTGGCCGCCGTGCGCGACGCGCTCGGGCCGGGCGGTCTGGTCCGGGTCGACGCGAACGGCGCCTGGGACGTCGACGCCGCGGTGGCCGCGATCCGCGCGCTCGACCGGGCCGCGGGCGGTCTGGAGTACGTCGAGCAGCCGTGCCGCACGATCGAGGAACTGGCCTTGGTGCGCCGCCGGGTCGACGTACCGATCGCGGCCGACGAGTCGATCCGGCGGGCGGCGGACCCGCTGCGGGTGGCCGTGGCGGGGGCGGCGGACATCGCGGTGCTCAAGGTGGCGCCGCTGGGCGGGGTACGCCGCGCGCTGGCGGTCGCCGAGGCGTGCGGGCTGCCGTGTGTGGTGTCCTCCGCGCTGGAGACCAGTGTGGGCCTCGCCGCCGGGTTGGCGCTGGCAGGCGCGCTGCCGAGGCTGGACCACGCCTGCGGACTCGGCACGCTCTCGCTGCTCACCGCCGACACGGTGACCGAGCCCCTGCGCCCGGTCGACGGCTGGCTGCCCGTGCCCGCCACCGCGCCCGCGCCGGACGCGCTGACCGAGGCCGACGACGACACGCGCGCGCGGTGGCTGGCCCGGCTCGACCGGATTGCCGCGTTCGGCGAGTGATCCACTCTCCGAACGGGGATATACGGGCAGGCCACGGTGTGTCATGGTGGGCCGCATGTCGGTCAGGGACCGTGGCGCCGCGGAGCGGGTGAGCGATCAGGAGAATGTCCTCGACGCGCTCCTGCACGAACGCGAGGGCCTGCTGACCGTGCTCGACCGGGTGGTCGCGCTCAACGGCACGGCCCGGCTCATCCGGGACGTGGTCGGCGTGCACGCCGGGTTCGTCGCCGACCTGGAGACCCCGGACGTCGCGGTGATCCGCTGGCTCGCGGGCAACCGGACCGACTCGCTGCAGAACCTCGCGGTGCCGCTCGGCCAGGGGGTCGGCGGGCAGGTGGTGGCGCTCGGCAAGCCGGTGCGGGTCAGCGACTACGTCACCGCGCCGACGATCACCCACCAGTTCGACCAACAGGTGCGCGGCGAGGGCCTGTCCGCGCTGATGGCGGTGCCGATCATCGACCCGACCGGCTCGCGGATCGTCGCGGTGGCCTACGCCGCGCTGCGCGAATCGGCCGACTTCGGCGACGACGCCGTCCAGCGGCTGGAGAACGTCGCCGCGCAGGCGGCCCGCGCGCTACACCTGGCCACCCTCGCCGACTCCACAAAGGACAGAGCGGTTTCCGGTGAGCGACAGCGGATGCAGGCCGCGCTGCACGACTCGGTCGGCGCGATGCTGTTCTCCATCGGCGCCCAGGTCCGCGACCTGCACACGTCGATCAGCGACAACCCCGGCCTCGCCGAGCGGCTGCACCGGCTGGAGCGGGACGTCTCGGCCGCGTCCAGCGCGCTGCGCGAGTCGCTGCTGGCGCTGTCGGAGTCCACGCCGGAGCGGGCACTGCCGGTCGAACTGGCCGAGCACTGCCGCTCGTTCGAGGCACGCAGCGGCGTGACCGCGCGGTTCGTGCAGCTCGGGTCGCTGCGCCCACTCGATGTCGAGCGCAACGCGCTGCTGGTGTCGGTGGTCCGCGAGGGCCTGCTCAACGTGGAGAAACACACCCGCGCGTACACCGTGGTGGTGAGCCTGAGCGCGAGCAACGACGGCGTCCAGGTGGTCGTGGCCGACGACGGCGTGCCGACCGCGTCGGACGAAGCGCCGGTCGGCTCGGGCATGGGTGTGCGGGCGCTCGCCGAGCGGGCGGCGCGCCTCGGTGGCCGGGTGAGCCTGGTGCGCGACGACGACGGCGGGACCACCCTGCGGGCCTGGCTGCCGGACGTCGAGAAGCGCGACCCGATATGACGGTGAACGTGCTGGTCGTGGACGACCACCCGGTCGTCCGGGACGGGGTGACGCTGTTGCTGCGGTCGGACCCGGCGCTCAAGCTGGTCGGCGCGGCGGAGTCGGGCCGCGCGGCGATCTGCATGGTCGGCGAACTGCGGCCCGACCTGGTGCTGCTCGACCTGCGGCTGCCGGACATGCTGGCCCCGGAGGTGATCACCGAGTTGCGCAAGGTGCACCCGCCGACGCGGATCGTGGTGTTCACCGCGCACAGCGACCACCAGGGCCTGCAGGCCGCGCTCGACGCGGGCGCGGACGGCTGCCTGCTCAAAGACGTCGCGGGCACCGACCTGGTGTCCGCCCTGCGCCGGGTGCTACGCGGCGAGCGGGTGATCGATCCGCGGATCATGCCGAGCGCGGACGCCCGCTCGGCCGCGCTCGCCCGCAGCGGGCTCACCCGGCGCGAGTACGAGGTGCTGCGACTGGCCGCGCAGGGCCAGACCAATCCCGAGATCGCCGAGTCGACCGGGCTGACCCGCAACACGGTCAAGACCTACCTGCAATCCGCGCTGCACAAGCTCGGGGCCCGCAATCGGGTCGAGGCGATCGGCAAGGCGAGTGAGGCCGGACTCCTCTGATCGCAAGGTACTGGCGGACCATTCCCGATCGGACAGTCGTGTGGTTTGCCACCATGCCAGTCACGGGCGCAGCACGATTTGCCCCCTACCTCTCCACATGGGGGTGACAAATCCGCAGAGTCGGCACCACGATTGCGCCCACGTTAACGGCCCCAGTGACCCAAGTCACCAACAGCAAGGAGGCCAGGTTGCTGAACGTGCGCAACCTCCAGGTGCGCTACGGGCGCTCCGTGGCCGCTCTGCACGGCGTCGATCTCGAAGTCCCCGCCGATGGTGTCCTCGCCGTCCTCGGCAGCAACGGCGCGGGCAAGTCGACGCTGCTGCGCGCTATCTCCGGCACGCTGCGGCTGCACCGCGGGTCGGTCCTGGCGGGCTCGGTCGAGTTCGACGGCAAGCGCATCGACCGGCTCGACCCGGCGGCCATCGTGCACCTCGGCGTGGTCGGGGTGCCCGAGGGCAGGCAGGTGTTCGCCAGGATGAGCGTGGAGGACAACCTGCGGGCGGGCGGCATCGGCGCCCGCACCGCCGAGGCGCGGACCGCGGCCCGCAAGCGGGTGCACGAGCTGTTCCCCGTCCTCGCCGAGCGCGCCAAGCAGCGCGCGGGCCTGCTGTCGGGCGGTGAGCAGCAGATGCTGGCCATCGGCCGGGCACTGATGTCCGCGCCGCGGCTGCTGCTGCTCGACGAGCCGTCGCTGGGCCTCGCGCCCAAGGTCATCGCCCGGATCGGCGAGATCATCCGCGAGATCCACGACCAGGGCACCGCCGTGGTGCTGGTCGAGCAGAACGCGGTGATGGCGCTGCGGGTGGCCGACCACGCCGCCGTGCTGGAGGTCGGCCGGATCGCGCTACAGGGCACCGCGGCCGACCTGTCCGCCAGCGACGACGTCCAGCGGCTCTACCTGGGCGGACACGCCGAGTCCGACGCGACCGCCGAGGCCGAGGCGCGCGACGCGCGGCAGCACCGGGCGGGCGTGCGCGAGCTGTCGAGGTGGGCCGGATGACCGCGACCCAGACGCGCGCGGACCTCGCCGAGCTGCGGGTGGAGAACGTCACCCTCACCTTCGGCGGCATCCGCGCCCTCGACGACGTGTCGTTCACCGTGGTCCCCGGCACCGTGCACGCGCTCATCGGCCCGAACGGAGCCGGGAAGTCGAGCTGCTTCAACGTGATCAGCGGGGTCTACCGGGCGACGTCGGGCCGGGTGATGTTCGGCGAGACCGAGTTGACCAAGCTGCGCGCGCACAAGCTGGCCAAGATCGGCGTCGGCCGCGCGTTCCAGAACACCGCGCTGTCCGCGCACTCCACCGTGCTCGACAACGTGATGCTGGGCAGGCACGCGCTGACCAAGGGCGGCTTCATCACCGGCGGGCTGCGCCTGCCGTGGACGGTCCGCGAGGAGCGCAGGCACGCCGAGCGGGCCGCGGAGATCTGCGCGTTCCTCGGCATCGGCGACGTGCTGCACGTCCCGGTCGCCGCGCTCCCCTACGGCGCGACCAAGCGGGTCGACATGGCCCGCGCGCTCGCGGTGGAACCGTCGCTGCTGCTGCTCGACGAGCCCGCGGCGGGCATGAACGCCGCCGAGACCGCCGAGATGGCGGCCACCATCGGCGACCTGCGCACCGCGCTGGGCATCTCGATCCTGCTGGTGGAACACGACATGAGCCTGGTGATGGGCATCGCCGACCGGGTCACCGTGCTCGACTTCGGCAAACGGATCGCCGACGGCACCGCGGCCCAGGTGCAGTCCGACCCGGACGTCGTCCGGGCCTACCTGGGCACGGAGGCCACGGCGTGAACACCTTCCTGCAGCTAGTGGTCAACGGCCTGGGCAAGGGCGCGGTGTTCGCGCTGCTCGCCCTGGGCTTCGTGATCATCTTCAAGGCCACCGAGGTGGTGAACTTCGCGCACGGCTCGATGGTCCTGTTCGGCGGCTACATCGTGGTGGTCACCCGGGACGCGCTGGGCTGGGCGGGCGCGGCGCTGGTCGGCATCGTCAGCGCGGGCGTGCTGGCCCTGGCGATGGAGCGGCTGCTGCTGTCGCGGTCGCGCCTGGCGGACGCGAACAGCCTGGCGCTGCTCACCATCGGGCTCGATGTGATCATCACCGAGGAAGTGGTGCGCCGACTCGGCGTCACGCTGCCGTTCCTCGGCGAGACCTGGGACGCGCAGCCGATCCAGGTCGGCGCGATCACCCTGTTCCGCACGCACCTGGTGGCGCTGGGCGTCAGCACGGTGCTGATCACCGCGTTCTTCCTGGCCTTCCGGTACTCGAACTGGGGCGTCGCGATGCGCGCGCAGGCCGAGAACCGGGAAGCGGCGGCGCTGATGGGCATCCGGTCGTCCCGGGTGACCGCGACGGCGTGGCTGGTGGCAGGCGCGCTGGCGGGCGTCGCGGTGCTGTTCATCGCGACCCAGGACTTCTCCGGCGCGGGCCTCTCGCGCGGCACGCACTCGATCGCGCTGGCCGCCTTCCCCGCCGCGATCCTGGGCGGGCTCGACTCCACCGCGGGCGCGGTGGTCGGCGGACTCGTCGTCGGCCTGGCCGAGGCGCTGTCCGCGGAGTACATCTCCTTCGACTTCTCCAAGAGCGCGGTCTTCCTGGTGATGCTGGTCGTGCTCGTGGTGCGGCCGTCCGGGTTGTTCGGGACAAGGGAGAGCACACGTGTCTGACACCGTGACGAAAGCCCCGGCCGCGCCACCGGCCGCCCCGCCACGGCCCACCGTCGACGTGCGCGGACCGGGCCGCTGGGTCCGCCGCGGCGCGTGGGTGGCGCTGCTCGTCGTGCTCGCCATGCTGCCGCTGTACCTGGACACGGCGTGGCTCAAGGCGGGCCAGTACATGATGATCGGCGGCGTGGGCGCGATCGGGCTCACCCTGCTCGTCGGCCAGGCAGGCCAGCTTTCGCTGGCGCACGCGTTCTTCCTGCTGGTCGGCGCCACCGGCTACAGCGTCCTCGCCGGGGCGACCGACGACGAGCGGGTGTTCGGCCTCGGCCTGGACCCGGGACTGTCGATGGTCGGCGCGGTGCTGCTGGCCGCGCTGCTGGGGCTTGCGTTCGCCCCCGTCGCCGGTCGGCTGCGCGGGATCTACCTCGGCGTGGCGTCGCTGGCGCTGGTGTTCCTCGGACTCTACTTGGGACAGTCCGCGGAGACGCTGACCGGCGGCACGTCCACCGGGCGCACCCCCGCGCCGTTCGAGCTGTTCGGATTCCCGTTCACCAACGGCGGCCCCGAGATCGAGCTGCTCGGCGTGCCGATCCGGCAGGCGGAGCGCACCTGGTACCTGTTCCTGGTGCTGACCGCGATCGCGTTCCTGCTCGCCCGCGGCGCGATCCGCGGCCGGGTGGGGCGGTCGTGGCGCGCGGTGCGCGACAACGAGGCCGCCGCCACCGCGATGGGCGTCAGCGTCACCAGGGTCAAGGCGGGCGCGTTCGCCGTGTCGTCGGCCTACGCGGGCCTCGCGGGCGTGATGACCGCGCTGTGGTTCGACATCCTCAAGCCCGACGAGAGCGAGTACGGCACCTACGGCATCAACGTGTCCATCGCGTTCCTCGCCATGGTGATCATCGGCGGGCTCGGCTCGGTTCCCGGCGCGGTGGTGGGCGCGCTCATCGTCAACGGCCTGCCGCAGGCGCTCGCGCTGTACTCGGCCGAGTACGGCTGGTTCACCGAGACCGGCGGCGGGGCGCTGACCCCCATCCTGATCAGCTCGTTCGTGTACGGGGCGGCGATCATCCTCGTCGTGCTGTTCGAACCCGGGGGTCTGGCGGCGATCGGCCGGCGGATCACGGGCAGGCTCGGTGGCGGTGCCAACCGCCGCGGCGATTCCAGATCATCTTCCCAGGAGGAACAGTCATGACGCGCAGATCGACGCGCCTGGCCGCGAGTGCGACGCTTTCCACAGTGCTTGTCCTGTCCGCGTGCAGCACCAAGGCCGCCGACACCGGCTCGTCCGGGCCGGACTCCGCGGGCGTCAAGACCGGCATCGGCGTGACCGACACCGAGATCACCCTTGGTGCGATGACCGACAAGACCGGCGTGTTCAAGACCCTCGGGCTGGGCATCACCCAGGGCAACGAGCTGTGGGCCAAGGACTTCAACGACAAGGGTGGCGTCTGCGGGCGCAAGGTCAAGCTGGAGACCGTCGACCACGGCTACAAGGCCGACACCGCGAAGACCCTCTACCCGCAGATCGAGCCGAAGATCCTCGGCTTCGTGCAGATGCTCGGCTCGCCCGTGGTGGCGGCGCTGAAGCAGAACCTGTCCTCGGACAAGGTCGTCGCGGCGCCCGCGTCGTGGTCGTCGGAGCTGCTGGACAACTCGTTCGTCATGATCGTCGGCACCACCTACGACGTCGAGATGATCGATGGCCTGTCCTACCTGCAGGAGCAGGGCATGCTCAAGGACGGCGACACCGTCGGGCACATCTACATCGACGGCGAGTACGGCAAGAACGGTCTGCGCGGGTCGAAGTACTACGCGGAGAAGCACAAGATGACGGTGAAGGAAGTCAAGGTCACCTCGACCGACAACGACCTGACCAACATCGTCACCGGCCTCAAGGGCGACGGCGTCAAGGCCATCCTGCTCACCACCACGCCCACCCAGACCGGCTCGGCGGCGGCGGCGAACAAGGCGCTCGGCCTGAACGTCCCGATCCTGGGCAACAACCCGGTGTTCGACCCGGCCCTGCTCAAGAGCCCGGCCGCGAGCGCGCTGGACAAGCTGTTCGTCGTCGCCAGCAGCGTCCCGTTCTCCGCCGACCTGCCCAAGGCGAAGGAGGTCGCCATGAAGTACAAGGCGACCTACAAGGAGACGGCCAACGCCGGTGTCCCCTACGGCTACGCGGTCGGCGAGGTGTGGGGCTCGGTGCTGAGGAAGGCGTGCGAGAACAAGGATCTGACCCGCGACGGCATCGCGGCGGCCCTGAAGCAGACGACGTCGGCCAAGACCGACGACCTGGTCGCGGACCTGGACTTCTCCAAGCCCGGCGCCCCGGCGACGCGGCGGGTCTATGTCGCCCAGGCGGACCCCTCGGCGGAGGGCGGCCTCAAGTACGTGAAGCCGCTGTTCGAGGCCGCTGACGCCAAGGACTACACCGCGCCGCACGAGAAGTAGCCACCGCTGGACTGTGCGGGAACATGCCCTGAAGGAACTCCTTCAGGGCATGTTCTGTTGTGGGCAACGCCGGGTCCCGGCTGAGGCAAAAACGGTTGCCCTAACGGGTATCTGACGGCGCCTAGCCTGCGGGCGGCCTGGCCGGCAGCGTCTTGTGACATGTCGGAACCTCAGGACGATTACTACACCCAGCAAGCAGCCAATGGCCTGCGCGAAAACGGCTACTTCGCCCTCGCGAGTCTTCTTGAGGCCAATGACCCGAGCTTGAACTATGACATCGGCGGTGCGGACTTCAGCACCGAGTCGATGGTCCAGATCGCGGTCGAGTCGACGTTCGACAACTACCGGGATTCCATCGAGAGTTCGGTGAGCAGCTTCTCGGACCGAATTTCGAGCTGGTTTTCCTCCTAGCCGGAAAGGACAGGTAGATGTCGCTCCAAGAAATCGTCGACGACCTGGCGAACCAGCTCGACTCGACCGGGAACGCCGCGGCGGCCGACTACGTGCGCAGCAACGGGCCGGAGCAGAACCCGGCGCTCTGGGAGAGCAAGGACGCCGACGCCATCCTGCGCCAGTTGATCGACGGTCACCTGCAGGAAGCCCACCAGGTGGTGAGCGCCCAGATCACGACGATGGTCGAGAACATCGCGGAGGCCAGGGCGGGCTCGGACTCCGGCGAGGACGCCGCGGAAGACGGCGACGCGTTCGGCTGGGTCACCAGTGATCAACGGGGCAGGCTGGAGGAGATCTTCGGCACCGGCTGGCCGGACGAGGTGAACACCCGGCTCACCGAGGCATGGGGTGCGGACTACCAGACCGAATACGACGGCGACGGCAAGAGCGCGGCCCTGGACTCCGATTTCATCCCGCTCTGGGGAATGCCCTTCACGAAGATGACCGACGCCGAACTCGCCGAATACCTGGACACCTTGAACAGCAACATCTACAACGACATGCTGGGCAACGACATACTCCAGGACATCGAGGACTCACTGCCCGGGCTCATCGACGAAGTATATCTCCTCGTCTCCCAGGAAATGGCCGAGATCGCCCAGCAGGGCTTGGCCGAGCAAGACAGCGGACTGTGACAAGGGAGCGAAACGATGCAACCGACTCAGAACGTGTTCACCGCGGAGTTCAAGGATGCCCCGGCAGGCTGGTTCACCCTGCTCCGCGAGCGAATCGTGAACTTCCGGCCGAACGACCGCGCACTGCGCCGGATGGAGCTCTACATGCCCAGCACGGACATGTTCAGCGACGACCGCTTCTCCAGCGAGACCGACGACTGGGCGTTCCGGGCCGTCAACGCCATTGTCACCGAGCAGATGGAGCACACGATGTCGCGGGTGACCGGCCTGCCCGCCCCCAAGCCCGGCGGGTGGTTCGCGAAGGTCGAATAGGGCCCGGATGTGACTTCGGCTGTTCGAGACGGCGTGACCAGCGGGTCGATGAAAACATGCGGACATGAGCATTCCAGTGACCGGCTACCACCACGTGCGTCTCACCGTGACCGACATCGCGCGGTCGAGGGCCTTCTACGACTCGGTGTTCGGCTTCGACGTCGCCTTCGAGTTGCCCGCCGACCCGACCGACGAGCAGCGCGAGCAACTCTGGTTCCTGTTCGGTGGCGTGATCTACCGGATTCCCGGCGGACTGTTCGGCCTGCGCCCGATGGCCGAACCCGGCGACCGGTTCGACGAGAACCGGATCGGCCTCGACCACCTCAGCTTCACCGTGACCAGCCGGGCCGACCTGGACGCGGCCGCGGCACGGCTCGACGAACTCGGCGTGGCGCACGAACCGGTCAAGGACGTCGGCGCGGGCTACTTGATCGAGTTCCGCGACCCGGACAACATCGCCCTGGAACTGTTCGCCCCCGCGTAGGACCCGACCCCAGGGCTGAAACCGCCGACGGGTGTTCAAACCCCGGAACCAGCCAGAAGGCCCGACCCGCGTGCTGCGGGCCGGGCCTTCTGGCTGTGGAGACTAAACGGCGTGGATCAGAAGTCCATGCCGCCGGTCGGGTCGCCGCCGGCGGCGGCTCCGGCCTTTTCGGGCTTGTCGGCGACGACTGCCTCGGTGGTGAGGAACAGCGCGGCGATCGACGCGGCGTTCTGCAGTGCCGAGCGGGTCACCTTGGTCGGGTCCGGCACGCCCGCGGCGAGCAGATCCTCGTAGACCCCGGTGGCCGCGTTGAGGCCGTGGCCGTGCGGAAGGCCCTTGACCTTCTCCACCACGACACCGCCCTCAAGGCCCGCGTTGATGGCGATCTGCTTGAGCGGCGCCTCGACGGCGACGCGGACGATGTTGGCACCGGTGGCCTCGTCGCCCTCAAGCTTCAGGCCCGCGAAAGCGGCCTCGGCTGCCTGCAGCAGAGCCACGCCGCCACCGGCGACGATGCCCTCTTCGACGGCGGCCTTGGCGTTGCGCACCGCGTCCTCGATGCGGTGCTTGCGCTCCTTGAGCTCGACCTCGGTGGCGGCACCGGCCTTGATGACCGCGACACCGCCCGCGAGCTTGGCGAGCCGCTCCTGGAGCTTCTCGCGGTCGTAGTCCGAGTCCGACTTCTCGATCTCGGCGCGGATCTGGTTGACCCGGCCCTGGATCTGCTCGGCGTCACCCGCACCCTCGACGACGGTGGTCTCGTCCTTGGTGACGACGACCTTGCGTGCCTTGCCCAGCAACGCGATGTCGGCGTTCTCCAGCTTGAGGCCGACGTCCTCGCTGATGACCTGGCCACCGGTGAGGGTGGCGATGTCCTGCAGGATCGCCTTGCGGCGGTCGCCGAAGCCGGGGGCCTTGACGGCGACCGACTTGAACGTGCCGCGGATCTTGTTGACGACCAGCGTGGCCAGGGCCTCGCCCTCGACGTCCTCGGAGATGATCAGCAGCGGCTTGCCGGACTGCATGACCTTCTCCAGCAGCGGGAGCAGGTCCTTGACCGAGGCGATCTTGGAGCCGTACAGCAGGATGTACGGGTCCTCAAGGACCGCTTCCTGCCGCTCGGGGTCGGTCACGAAGTAACCGGAGATGTAGCCCTTGTCGAAGCGCATGCCCTCGGTGAGCTCAAGCTCCATGCCGAGCGCGTTGCTCTCCTCGACGGTGATGACGCCTTCCTTGCCCACCTTGTCCAGCGCCTCGGCGATGAGCGCGCCGATGGTGGTGTCGCCCGCGGAGATGGACGCGGTGGCCGCGATCTGCTCCTTGGTCTCGACCTCCCTGGCGGACTTGTGGAGCTGCTCGATGACGGCCTCGACCGCCTGCTCGATGCCGCGCTTGAGCGCCATCGGGTCGGCGCCCGCGGCGACGTTGCGCAGACCCTCGCGAACCAGGGCCTGGGCGAGCACGGTGGCGGTGGTGGTGCCGTCACCCGCGACGTCGTCGGTCTTCTTCGCGACCTCCTTGACCAGCTCGGCCCCGATCCTCTCCCACGGGTCTTCGAGCTCGATCTCCTTCGCGATGGAGACACCGTCATTGGTGATCGTCGGCGCGCCCCACTTCTTTTCGAGCACGACGTTGCGGCCCCTGGGGCCGAGCGTCACCTTGACGGCGTCGGCGAGGATGTTCAGTCCGCGCTCGAGACCGCGACGCGCTTCCTCGTCAAACGCGATCAACTTGGCCATTGCGGTGTGGTCCTCCGTCTGATGAAAAACACGGAAACACGTAGCGTGGCCAGGCTCGGTGCCCGCGACGGACGACCGGCTGTTCGCCGGTCTCACCGTCCCGACCTCATTGGCACTCGGCTACCCCGAGTGCTAAGTCGTGTTTAGCACTCGGACCCCGAGAGTGCAAGAAACGCAGGTCAGTTCGACGGCGCCAGGGAGATCGACGGGGGCAGACTGCGCCGGGTGGTCGACGTCGGCGCGCCGCTGGACGCGCCGCCCTCTTCGCCGGGGCCGACCTGGATGGACGGCGCCGTCGGCGTGGGGCTGGTGCCGCCGCCTCCGCCGTCGTCGCTGGCCGAGGAGAACAGCACTATCGCGGCCACGATGAGCCCTATCGCAACGAGGCCGACGAGGACAGGCGCGAGCCAGCGGGCGCCGTTGCGGTCCGCGCCGAACGCGGTGCTGCCCGCGGGCGCGGGTGGCCGCAGCCGCACCGGGTCGGCCTGCGACATCGGCTGCTGCGCCATCGGCTGCTGCGGGGGCCGGGGCTGGTACGGCGGCGGCTGCTGGTAGGTGGGCTGGGGGGCGCGCATGGTGCCCGCCGGACCGCGCTGCGCGGGCACGCTGGCGGGCTGCCGCACGCCGGCGAGCGCCTGACGGGCCGCGGCGACGAGTTCGCGGCAGCTCGCGTAGCGCTGCGCCTGGGTCTTGGCCATGCCGCGGCGCACGACGTCGTCGATGGCCGGGGGCAGCACGACGTAGTCGGTCAGCGCGGGCACGTCCCGGTTCAGGTGGCCCTGGATGACGTCGGGCACCTGGCCCTGGAACGGCGGCCGCCCGGCGAGGCAGGCGAACAGCACGCAGGCCAGCGAGTACGCGTCGGTGCGACCGTCGACCGGCTCGCCGCGCAGGTGCTCCGGCGCGGCGTAGGTGGGCGAGCCGAGGAAGTCCCCGCCGCGGGTGCGGTGGCCGGTGGCGCCGCGCCGGGTGAGGCCGAAGTCGGCGAGGTAGATGTGCTCGCCTGCCGACTCGCGCGTGGTGACCAGCACGTTCGCCGGCTTGACGTCGAGGTGGACCAGGCCGCGCTCGTGCAGGTTGTCCAGCGCCTCGGCGACCTGGCCGAGCAGACCGAGCGCGCGCTGCGGCGCGAGCGGGCCGTCCTTGATCAGGCTGGCCATGTCGGAGCCGTCGACCAGCCGCATGGCGATGTAGAGCAGGCCGTCGACCTCGCCGAAGTCATAGAGCGGCACCACGTTCGCGTGGTCGATCGCGGAGGTGTTGCGCGCCTCGTCGACGAAACGCTCGCGGAACTCCGGGTCCTCGGTGAGGTGTTCGGCGATGACCTTGAGGGCGACCTTGCGGCCCAGCCGGATGTCGGTGGCGCGATACATCACGCTCATGCCGCCCTTGCCGAGCACGCCATCGATGCGGTAATGGCCTAGGCGACGCCCGGTGAGGTCTTCCGACACGTAGCGAGCCTAACGTCCGCCTGATGACGTCCGCGTTCGGTTCGGCAAGACCGTTCGGCGAGAGCACGTCAACGCGCGAGCGAGGCCGCCATGGACCGCGGCGCGCGGGTCTGGGTGAGCAGCGTCCCAGGGCCCGCGAGGTCGAGCATCAGACCGTCCCCGGTGCGCACGGACTGGGGCGCGGACTGGCTCACCGCGCGCAGCCTGCACTGGGTGCTGTCGCCATAGGCGAGCAGGTGGGCGGGGTCGACGGTGATCGCCTCGCCGGGCTCCAGGGTGACCACGTCGAGCGCGCCGCAGCAAGCCAGCACGACCGTGCCGACGCCGGAGACGTGCTCAAGAAACCCGTGCTCGGCGCCGAAGAGCGGGTGGAATCCGGGCCAGCCCGGCTCCGAGCGCAGCGTGCTGGTCACCGCGAGCCAGCTCCCCCTGGCCACGCACCAGCCCGCGGAGCCGTCGAGGTCGAGCGCGTAGACCTCGCCGGGGAGAGCGGGCGCCACGTCGACCCAGCCGCCCTCGGCGGGCGCGGTGAACAGCGCGGGCCACGACCTGGACCGGCCGCCGCCCCGCTTGGCGTCGACCTGCACGCCGTAGCTGGTGGCCAGCATCGCGGTGTACTCGGCCTGGACCGCCTCGCCGGGCGCGAGGAGCAGCCGTGCCACCCCGAACGCGGGCGTGTGCCGTGTGCGGACCTGCACGGTTCCTGTTCCCCTCCCGACGCGGACGGCCACGTCCTGGCAGTCTGGCATGGCGCCCGGTCGTCCGAGGATCGACAGGGCAGGATGAGGACGTGGCGAACACCTCGAAGCGCACGTTCAGCCCCGAGGAGTACCGGGCCGAGATCGCGGCGCTGCTCCCCCCGCTGCCGATCGAGTCCCGACCGCTGGCCGACTGCCTCGGCCTGGTGCTGGCCGCGGACGTGGTGGCGGACGTGTCGCTGCCGCCGTTCGACAACTCCGCGATGGACGGCTACGCGGTGCGCGCCGCCGACGTGGCGGGCGCGACTGACGACTCGCCGGTCACGCTGCCGGTGGCCGACGACATCCCGGCAGGCCGGACCGACGTGCGCCCGCTCGCGCGCGGCACGGCGCACCGGATCATGACCGGCGCCCCGCTGCCCCCGGGCGCCGACGCCGTCGTGCAGGTCGAACTGACCGACGGCGGCACGGAGACGGTGGCGATCCGCGCCGAGGTGGCCGCGGGCCTGCACCTGCGCCGGATCGGCGAGGACGTCGTGGCGGGCACGGTCGTGCTGCGCTCGGGCACGGTGCTGCGCCCGCCCCAACTCGGCCTGGCCGCCGCGGTGGGCGTCGGCGCGCTGCCCGTGCGCAGGCCGCCTAGGGTGCTGGTGCTGTCGACGGGGTCCGAGCTGGTCGCGGCCGGTGAGCCGTTGCCGCCGGGGCACATCTACGAGTCCAACAGCGTGCTGCTGGCCGCCGCGGTCCGCGAGGTCGGCGGCGAGGCCACGGTGCTGCGCTTCGTGCCCGACGACGTGGACCAGTTCCGGGCCGCGATCGCCGAACACGCGGGCGACGCCGACCTGTTGATCACCTCCGGCGGGGTCAGCGCGGGCGCGTACGAGGTGGTCAAGGACGCCCTGACCGGCCACGGCGTGGAGTTCGTGCGGGTCACGATGCAGCCGGGCGGGCCACAGGGCCGCGGCCGGGTGGGCGGTCTCGCCGTGGTGACGCTGCCCGGCAACCCGGTGAGCGCGGCGCTGTCCTTCGAGCTGTTCGTACGACCCGCGCTGCTCGGCGCGCTCGGTCATACCGCGGTCGGCCGCCCGCGCGCCCGCGCGAGGTCCGCCACCGCGATGGCCTCCCCGGCGAACCGCACCCAGTACCGCCGCGCCCGCCACGACGAGGGCCTGGTCGAGGTCATGCCGGTCGGCGGGCCCGGGTCGCACCTGCTGGCCTCGTTCGCCGCGTCGAACTGCCTGATCGAGATCCCCGACGGGGTGGGCCAGGTGCGCGCGGGCGACGAGGTCGAACTGATCCTGCTCGACTAAATGTGACGACCGTGGGTAGTGGGCCGCTCACGGGAAGCCATTGATCGGCGCCCGGCGCCCCCGTACACTGAGTGGGCTTCACGCCAGGGGCATCCGATCGGCGCATGCGTCGTCGGGGGACGCATGGGCCGATCGGATGCCCCTTCTTCAGTTCCATCGAGTCCACCTGTGGAAGCTCACCGTGGGAGCTCACCTTCCGCGAAAGCCGTTGGCGTAGCGTGTGCGCAAATCGGCCCATAAGCGAGGAATCCCCCACGAGATGACCGCCGCCGCACCGCCCCCGTCGCCCGGCGCCCTCCAGCACGCCGTCGAACTCACCAAGAGCATCATCCCGCCGATCCACCCCGGCGGACGCCCGTTCGTGCTCGGCGCGATCGGCGCCACGCTGGCCGTGCGCAGACTGTCGCGCCGCGCGGGCGTCGGCAGCGCGGTGCTCACGGCCTGGCTGGCCTGGTTCTTCCGCGAGCCCAAGCGGGTCACCCCGCAGCGGCCCGGGATCGCCGTGGCGCCCGCCGACGGCACCGTCTCCCACGTCATCGAGGCCGCCCCGCCCGCCGAACTCGGCCTGGGCGACGAGCCGATGCTGCGGGTCAGCGTGTTCCTCTCGGTGTTCGACGTGCACGTGCAGCGCGCCCCGGCCGCGGGCCAGGTGGTGCGCGCGGTGCACCAACCGGGCCAGTTCCTCTCCGCCGACCTGGACGCGGCCAGCGAGGTCAACGAGCGCAACAGCCTGCATCTGCGCACCGACGACGGCCACGACCTCGCCGTGGTGCAGATCGCGGGCCTGGTGGCGCGCCGGATCATCTGCCAGGTCGCCGACGGCGACAAGGTCGCCGCGGGCGCCACCTACGGGCTGATCCGGTTCGGCTCGCGGGTCGACCTTTACGTCCCGGCGGGCAGCCGGGTGCTGGTCGAGCCGGGCCAGCGGACCATCGGCGGCGAGACCGTCCTGGCCGAGCTGACCGCGGGGCGCTGACCGGTGGCACCGACCGCGCCGGGTGTCCGGCTGCTGCCCAACGCGCTGACCGTGCTGGCCATGTGCGCGGGGCTGTCCGCGGTGCAGTTCACCCTCAAGGGCCAGTTCGCCGCGGCGATCGCCTCGATCGCGGTGGCCGCCGTCCTGGACAGCCTCGACGGCCGCATCGCCCGACTGCTCGACGCGACCAGCAAGATGGGCGCCGAGCTGGATTCCCTGGCCGACGCGATCTCCTTCGGCGTGGCGCCCGCGCTGGTGCTCTACACCTGGAAGTTCGGCGGGGACCGGGTCGGCTGGGTGGTCGCGCTGATCTTCGCGGTGTGCATGATCCTGCGTCTGGCCCGGTTCAACACCCTGCTCGACGACACCGAACAGCCGCCGTACACCAAGGAGTTCTTCGTCGGGGTGCCCGCGCCCGCGGGCGGCCTGCTCGCGCTGCTGCCGATGATCCTGACCATCGAGTACGGCGACGGCTGGTGGCAGACCGAGCCGGTGGTGATGCTGTGGACGGTGGCCGTGGCCGCGCTGCTGATCAGCCGCATCCCGACGCTGTCGGTCAAGACGGTGCGGGTGCCCGCGCGCGCGGTGGCGCCGCTGCTGGTGGGCGTCGGCCTGCTGGCCGCCGCCGTGATCACCTACCCGATGGTCGCGCTGGCCGCCGCCCTGGTCGGCTACCTGCTGCACATCCCGTACGCGGTGCGCCGCAAGCACTGGCTGGCCAACCACCCGGAGGCGTGGGACGTGCCGCCGAGGGAGCGCCGGGCGATCCGGCGGGCCCGCGGCTCGCGCCGCAGGCTCGGGCTGCGCCCCCCGCTGCGGCGGGTGGCAGGCGCGGCCCGTCGCGCGGTCCGGCTCCCGATGCGCAACGGCGACCAGAACGGGCTGCCGATGGTGCTGCCGCCAGAACCGAGGGTCTCGGCGCCGCTGCGCGGGCGGAGCTGGCGGCGGACCGGTCTGCGCCGCAGCCAGCCGCGGCCGGGCGGTGCGAAAGATCGATAGCTAACGGGCGTGACCACTAGTCTCGTTGTGTGGGAGCACAGATCACGTTGACGGCCCGGTTGTCCCCGTCCGCCATCGATACCCGGCGCGGGGTGGTGCGGCTGCATCCAGAGGTGCTCGACGCGCTCGGCCTGCGCCAGTGGGACGCGGTGCGGCTCACCGGGGCGCGGGTAAGCGCGGCGCTGGCCGCCGAGGGCGACCGGACGGGCGCGACCGGCGTGGTGCTGCTCGACGACGTGACGATGTCCAACATCGGGGTCACCGAGGGCGCCGAGGTGGTGGTCACCCCGGTCGACGTCGAGCCCGCGCGGTCGGTGACGGTCGCGGGCTCCCGGCTCGCCGCGACCTCGTTGACCCCGGAGACGGTGCGGCTGGCCCTGGTCGGCAAGGTCCTCACCACCGGCGACGCGGTGTCGCTGCTACCGCAGGACCTGGCACCGCCGCCCGGCGCGGACGTGTCCGCCGTGCGCGGCAAGCTCTCCCGCGCGATCGGGATGACCTGGACCAACGAGCTGCTCACCATCACCGCCAGCGACCCGGCGGGCGCGGTCACCGTGCATCCGTCCACAGTGGTCGGTTGGCGCGACGGCCCGCGCACGGGCGAGCGCGCGGCCATCCCGGTCGGCGGCGCGCCCGTGGTGCAGTCGGCGGAGTCGGTGCCCGCGTCGATCGTGGTCGAGGCGGAGCCCGCGCCCGCGCCGCCGCTCACCGACCTCATCGGTGCTGGTGCGACCGCCCGAACCCTGGCCGAGTGGTTCGAGTTGGCCTTCACCCGCCCGGAACTGTTGGAGAAGCTGGGTGCGGCGGCCCGGCTGGGCGCGTTGATCACCGGGCCGGAGGGCGTTGGCAAGGCGACCGTGGTGCGGTCCGTGGCGCACTCGGTGGACGCGGCCGTGGTGGAGTTGGTCGGTCCGACGGTGGCGGTGCTGGAGGCGAACGCGGCGGCGGGCAGGCTCACCGCCGCCGTCGACGCGGCCCGCGCACACACCGACGACGGCCGCGCGGCGGTGCTGCTGATCACCGACGTCGACGCCATGCTGCCCGCGACCACACCTCCGCCGGTCGCCACGGTGCTGCTCGACGCCCTGCGCGTAGCCGTCCGCATCCCGCGGCTCGCCCTGGTCGCGACGACGGCGCACCCGGAGGCGGTCGACCCCCGGATGCGCGGGGTCGACCTCATCGACCGCGAGCTGAGCCTTCCGCTGCCCGACGGCAAAACCCGCACCGAACTGCTGCGCGTCCTGTTCCGCGACGTCCCCGTCGAGTCCGATGTGGACTATGGGGCGCTCGCCGAGCGCACGCCGGGTTTCGTCGCCGCCGACCTGATCGCGCTGCGCCGCGAGGCCGCGATCCGGGCGGCCCTGCGCGCCAAGGACGCCGACGAGCCGCGCATCGAGTCCACGGACCTGTTCGGCGCGCTGGACACGGTCCGCCCCACGTCGATGTCGGCGTCCGACACCCTGCGCACGGGCGGCATCCAACTCGACGACGTCGGCGACATGGTGCAGACCAAGCAGGCGCTCACCGAGGCCGTGCTGTGGCCGCTGCGCTACCCGGACTCGTTCGCCCGCCTCGGCGTCGCGCCGCCGCGCGGGGTGCTGCTCTACGGGCCGCCCGGTGGTGGCAAGACATTCCTGGTGCGGGCGCTGGCGGGCACGGGGCAGCTCAACGTACTCTCGGTCAAGGGCGCCGAGTTGATGGACAAATGGGTCGGCGAATCCGAGCGCGCCGTCCGCGAACTGTTCCGCCGTGCGGCCGAGGCCGCCCCCGCCCTGATCTTCCTGGACGAGGTCGACGCCCTCGCGCCCCGCCGCGGCCAGTCGTCCGATTCGGGCGTGTCCGACCGCGTCGTCGCCGCCCTGCTCACCGAACTCGACGGCGTCGAGCCACTGCGCGATGTGGTCGTGGTGGGCGCGACCAACCGCCCGGAACTGGTCGACCCGGCACTACTGCGCCCCGGCCGCCTCGAACGGCTGATCTACGTCCCACCACCCGACGCCGACGCTCGCGCGGCGATTCTCATCGCGCAAGCCCGCAACACGCCCCTGGCCCCGGACGTCGACTTGACCACGTACGCGGCGACGTTGGCAGGCTATTCGGCGGCGGACTGCGCGGCCCTGATCCGCGAGGCCGCGCTCACCGCCATGCGGGAGTCGCTGGACGCGGCCGTGGTGACGGCGGCGCACTTGGCGGCGGCCAGGGAGAACGTGCGGCCGTCACTGGACCCGGCTCAACTCGCCGCTTTGGCGGAGTACGCCAAGTCCCGCACCACGTAGGCCTCGACCGGCCGCTCGGCTCACCACCCTGGGCTCTCGTCCAACGCCCAGAAGGAAAACCCCCACCCACCTCGGGGGGACTGCCCTGCTCCAGTCTATCGGTGGGGCAGGGAAATGGTCGGTGGCGCTGAAAGCTGTGGATGGATTCGGCGGGTGTGGACAGACGAACCGGCCTATTCCTTGCCCTGGGGGCCTTTGTAGTCGTTGGTGACGATGACGATCAGGCCCGCGCTGGAGTCCTGGATGCCCTGGAAGCGTTCCTCGACCCGCATGCCGAACTCCGTGGCCAGGTCGCGGGCGGCGGCTTCCTCGCCCGTGCCCGGCCGGTAGTAGACCGTGGTGGTCGGGATGATGCCCTGCGAGTAATTCCCGGTCTCCACGACTTTCCAGCCGCGGGAGGTCAGTTCGGTGGTGACGCGGGCGGCGAGGCCGGACTGGGTGCTGTTGTTGTAGACGCGGACCGGTTGGTCGCGAGTGGACGGTCCGCCGCCGGGCGCGCCGGTGGGCGGCTGGGTCTCGGTGGCACTGGGCGCGGGGGTGGTCGTCGGCGACGAAGCGGGTGACGAAACACTCGACGAAGCGGGCGGCGAAACGGACGATGAACCCGGCGATGAACCCGGCGGCGACGCAGAAGTTGCGGCGGGCGACGAGGCGGGAGGGGTGGTCTGGCCCGCCTCGCTGTCGCCGTTGCCGCCGACCAGGGTGACGACGCCGATCACGGTGGCGACGGCGGCCAGCGCGAGCAGCGCGAGGCCCGCGATCCGGCCGGGGCGGACGGGACCGGTCGGTTCCGTGGTCATCGGGGGTCCATTCCCAGCCGCTTGGCGGAGCGCGCGCGCTGCCTGCTCGCGCGCATCCGACGCAGCCGTTTGACCAGCATGGGGTCGGCCTCCAGGGCCTCGGACTTCTCGATCAGCTCGTTGAGCACCTGGTAGTACCGGGTGCTGGACATCTCGAACAGCTCGCGAATGGCCTGCTCCTTGGCGCCCGCGTACTTCCACCACTGCTTCTCGAAGGCCAGCATGGCGCGTTCGCGGTCACTGAGCCCGCCGGGTCTCGTCGCGCGCGCCGGGAGCTTGGCGGCCCCGGCAGGCAACTCAGCGGCGTCCATCTCGCTCCTCGCCTCAAGGTCTGGCGAATCCGTGCTCCCGCACCGAAATCACACAGGTGTGATCCTCGACCGCCATTACATCACGCCGCCCGCCGAAGTGATCGTCATGTCCACGGCGCGTCCGTCAGCTGCAATCTCTACCCTGCCGGTATGACAGTTCACCCGATCCGCATCGTCGGCGACCCCGTGCTGCACACCCCGACGAAACCGGTCGAGCGCTTCGACGACGAGCTGAAAGTGCTGGTCGAGGACATGTTCGAGACGATGGCGGCGGCGCACGGCGTGGGTCTCGCGGCCAACCAGATCGGGATCGACCAGCGGGTGTTCGTCTACGACTGCCCGGACGACGACGGCGTGCAGCATCGGGGTGTCGTGATCAACCCGACGCTCACCACCTCCGAGGTCCCCGAGGGCATGCCCGACCCGGACGACGACTACGAAGGCTGTCTGTCGGTGCCCGGCGAGACTTTCCCGACCGGCCGGGCGAGCTGGGCGAAGGTGACCGGGCAGGGCCTGGACGGGTCGCCGATCGAGGTCGAGGGGACCGGGTTCTTCGCGCGCTGCCTGCAGCACGAGGCCGACCACCTCGACGGGCTGCTCTACCTGAACCGTCTGGTCGGCCGCAACCACAAGGACGCCAAGCGAATGCTCAAGACCAACAAGTGGGGCGGGCCCGGCCTGTCATGGGACCCGGCGGAGTTCGGCGACCCGTTCGCGGAGTAAATCGGTTGGCGGCGCGCGGACCCTGGCCCACGATGCACAGATGACGTGGTCCGGGTTCCTCGCCTTCCTGCTCGCCTCGATCGTGCTGGCCATGGTGCCGGGCGTCGGCACCGCGATGCTGCTGCGCCAGTCGATCCGCGGCGGGCGGCGCGGGGCCGTCGCGACGGTCGCGGGCCTGGAACTCGGCGTGGCCGTGTGGGCGCTCGCGGCCGCGCTCGGCCTTTCCGTGCTGCTGCTGGCTTCCGAGGTCGCCTACCAGGCGCTGCGGGTCGTGGGGGTCGCCGTGCTGCTGTGGTTCGGGGTGAAGGCGCTGCTCGGCAGACACGACCCGGCCGTGCCGGAGCCGCCGACGTCCGGGTCCGGTTTCCGCGCGGGTCTGCTGGTCAACCTGGCCAACCCGAAGGTCGCCGTGTTCGCGATCTCGTTCCTGCCGCAGTTCGTCTCCCCCGACGCGGCGCGCTGGGTGCTGGTCGCGGTGGCCGGGCTGTGGGTGGTGATCGACACGCTCTGGTACCTGGTGGTGATCGCCCTGCTGACGCGGATCGTGGGCTGGCTGCGCGACTCGACGGTCCGCACCCGGCTGGAGCGGTTCTCCGGTGCCGTGCTGATCGCGCTCGGCATCCGGCTCGCAATCGAGTCCTAGAGCGTGTCTCTAGCGGCGGTCGCGCCAGGGCAGGTCGGGCAGGGATGCCATGGCGGCGAAGCTGTCGGCCGCGGCGAGTTCGTCGCGGCGGCTCGCGAGCAGGTGGGTGCGGATGCGCTGCGCCTGCGCGCGGCTCGCGCTGTCGCCGGTCAGCAGGAAAGGCAGCGAAAGCCTGCTATAGGCCACAATCGTGTCGCGCCTGCGGTCGGCGGCGCGCAGACAGGCGACGGCGACGCGCAGGTCGTGTTCGTTGCGGGTCATCGATACGGGCATCCCGGCGTCGTCCCAGGCCCAGCGGGTCTGGTCGGCGCCCGCGCAGGACAGGCAGCCGGGATCGCCGGTGGCCAGTTCGGCTCGGCAGGCGGGGCAGGTCATCAGGCGCAACGCCCAGTCGACGCACGTCCACGGGTGCGCGCCCGGGTCGTCGGCGACAACGCGCCCGGCCAGCTCGCGCTCCTCGGGGTCGCCCTCGACGATGCCCTGGTCGTCGAGCAGGGCGGCCCAATCGGCCTTCCAGTAGGAATCCACGCGCTCGGCGCAGGTCACGCAGTCCGGGTAGCCGCGACCGAGGAGGTCGCCGCACGCCGGGCACGGTTTCGCCGTGTCGGGTCTCGCCAGGAGTCGTGCGCCCGGCGGATACGGCTGCTGCGCCATAGCGGAGAACCCTAGTGGCTCCCTGTGACATTGGTTGGCAGCCCCGGCTATGGTCGGTGAGACAACCGCGGGAGCTCGCGCCATGGCGGGCTGAGAGGGCGGCTGGTGTCCGATCTTCGGACCCGGTGCCGCCGACCGATGAACCTGACCGGGTAATGCCGGCGTAGGGAGGACTTCTCGTGACCGCTCTTGACGACCGTTCCGTGCGCCCCACCGTGACCACCGGCCCGATAGCGGGGTCGCACAAGGCATACCGGGACGCGGGCGACGGCCTGCGCATCCCGGTCCGCCGCGTCGTGCAGACCAACGGCGAGCACATCGACCTGTACGACACCTCCGGCCCGTACACCGACGACGCCGCGTCGATCGACGTCCACAGTGGACTCCCCAAGTTGCGGGAGGGCTGGCTCCGCGAGCCGATCGCCGGGGCGGTGTCCCAGTTGGCCTACGCCAAAGCGGGCGTCATCACCAACGAGATGCGGTTCTGCGCCGCGCGCGAAGGCGTCGAGCCGGAGTTCGTGCGGCACGAGGTGGCCATCGGGCGGGCGGTGATCCCGGTCAACCGGCGGCATCAGGAGTCCGAGCCGACTATCATCGGCAAGAAGTTCCTGGTCAAGATCAACGCGAACATCGGCAACTCGGCGGTGTCGTCGTCGATCGAGGACGAGGTCGACAAGATGGTGTGGGCCACCCGGTGGGGCGCCGACACCGTCATGGATCTGTCCACCGGGAAGCGCATCCACGAGACCCGCGAGTGGATCCTGCGCAACTCTCCCGTTCCGGTCGGCACGGTGCCGATCTACCAGGCGCTGGAGAAGGTCGACGGCGACCCGGCGAAGCTGTCCTGGGAGGTCTACCGCGACACCGTGATCGAGCAGTGCGAGCAGGGTGTCGACTACCTGACGGTGCACGCCGGCGTGTTGCTGCGCTACGTCCCGCTCACCGCGAAGCGGGTCACCGGCATCGTCTCGCGCGGCGGCGCGATCATGGCCGCGTGGTGCCTGGCGCACCACAAGGAGAGCTTCCTCTACACGAATTTCGCCGAGCTGTGCGACATCCTGCGCACCTACGACGTGACGTTCTCCCTCGGCGACGGCCTGCGGCCGGGCTCGATCGCCGACGCCAACGACGAGGCCCAGTTCGCCGAACTGCGCACCCTGGGCGAGCTGACCCACTTCGCCCGCGCCCGCGACGTGCAGGTGATGATCGAGGGCCCGGGCCACGTGCCGCTGCACAAGATCGCCGAGAACGTCCGGCTGGAGGAAGAACTCTGTGGTGAGGCGCCGTTCTACACCCTCGGTCCACTTGCGACGGACATCGCGCCGGGCTACGACCACATCACCTCGGCCATCGGCGCGGCGCAGATCGGCTGGCTGGGCACCGCGATGCTCTGCTACGTCACGCCGAAGGAGCACCTCGGCCTGCCCAACCGCGACGACGTCAAGACCGGCGTGATCACCTACAAGATCGCCGCGCACGCGGCCGACCTCGCCAAGGGCCACCCGCTCGCCCAGGAACGCGACGACGCGTTGTCCAAGGCGCGCTTCGAGTTCCGCTGGGCCGACCAGTTCGCGCTCTCCCTCGACCCGGATACCGCCCGGTCGTTCCACGACGAGACGCTGCCCGCGGAGCAGGCGAAGACGGCCCACTTCTGCTCGATGTGCGGGCCGAAGTTCTGCTCGATGAAGATCACCCAGGACGTGCGCGACTACGCCGAGCGGCACGGACTGTCCACTGTGGAGGCGATCGAGGCGGGAATGGCCGAGATGTCGACGGAGTTCGCCGACCGCGGCAAGCAGGTCTACCTCCCGGTGGTCGACCGGTGACCACGCCGCCGAGGGCGCTGACCATCGCCGGATCGGACTCCGGCGGCGGCGCGGGCCTGCAGGCCGACCTGCGGACGTTCTTCGCCTGCGGGGTGCACGGGCTGACCGCGGTCACCGCGGTGACGGTGCAGAACTCGTTGGGTGTCACCGGGTTCACGGCAATCCCGGCGGCGGTGGTGGCCGCCCAGATCGAGGCGGTCGCCACCGACATCGGCGTCCAGGCGGCGAAGACGGGCATGCTGGCCACCGCGGAGATCATCGCCGCGGTGGCCGCCGCCTGCGACCGAGTCCACATCGGACGAGGCGGCGCGATCCCGCTGGTGGTCGACCCGGTCGCGGCGTCCATGCACGGCGACCCCCTGCTCCGCGACGACGCGCTCGACGCGCTGCGCACCGAACTGTTCCCCAGAGCCACGTTGATCACCCCGAACCTGGACGAGGTCCGGCTGCTGACCGGGATCGACGTGCGATCCCGGGACCAGCAGCGGGATGCCGCCGAAGCGTTGGCGGAGTTCGGATCGCGGTGGGTGCTGGTCAAGGGCGGACACCTGTGGGACGACCCGGAATGCCTCGACCTGCTCTACGACGGCACCGAGTTCACCGAGCTGGTCGGCCCCCGGTTCGCGGAGGTGCACACCCACGGCAGCGGGGACACGCTCGCCTCGTGCATCACCGCGGCCCTGGCGAAAGGCAACGACGTGCCGAGCGCGGTCCGCGCGGGCAAGGACTTCATCGTCGAGTCGGTCCGGCACGCCTATCCGCTGGGCGCGGGTGTCGGCCCGGTCTCCCCGCTGTGGCGCCTGCCCGACGCCGAGACTTTCCTTGCCCCATAAGTCCGCGAAGACGCCGCTGACAAGTCGCAGGCAAGCGGCGCTACGCCTTGGGTTCCTCGGCGAGCAGGGCCTCCAGGACCGGGATCGCCCCGAGCAGCAGCGCCCGGTCGGCCGCGGAGAGCCGGTCGAGCCTGCGGCCGAGTTCCTGCACGCGGGTGGACCGCACACCGGAGACGATGCGCTCGCCTTCCTCGGTGGCCCGCACCAGCCAGGCGCGGCGGTCGACGGGGTCGGGTTCGCGGCGCACGTAGTCGGACTCGACCAGGCCCGCCACGATCCGGGACATGGTGGGCGCCGCGACGCCCTCCTTGGCCGCGAGGTCGCCGAGCCGCAGCTCGCCGCAGCCGACCAAAGTGGACAGTGCGGAGATGGAGCCGTGGCCGAGGCCGGGACTGCCGGAGCGCCGAAGCGAGCGGGAGAGCCGCCCGATCGCGAGGTAGAGCCGCGCCGGGATGTCGCCGGGGGCGGGCTCACCGGCCGATGTCGTCATACCTCATTGTGTCGTGTCGCAGCGGAAACCGGGATGGCAGGGCTGGACGCGTTGGCCCAGAATCGTCGCGGGATGCGGCCCGCGGCGTGCGCGAGGCGGCCCGCGACGACGGCGGACCGCATGGCGGCGGCCATCTTCTCCGGGTCGGCGGCGCGGGTGACCGCCGTGGCGAGCAGCACCGCCGCGCAGCCCAGCTCCATGGCCAGCGCCGCGTCGGACGCCGTGCCGATGCCCGCGTCGAGCACCACGGGCACGCCCGCGCGGGCCACGATCAGCTCGATGTTGTGCGGGTTGCGGATGCCGAGCCCGGTGCCGATGGGCGAGCCGAGCGGCATCACCGCGGCGCAGCCCGCCTCCTCCAGCCGCAGCGCGAGCACCGGGTCGTCGTTGGTGTAGGGCAGCACCACGAACCCGTCGTCGACCAGGGTCCGCGCGGCGTCGAGCAGCTCGACCGGGTCGGGCAGCAGGGTGCGGTCGTCGGCGACCACCTCCAGCTTGACCCAGTGGGTGCCGAGCGCCTCGCGGGCGAGCCGGGCGGTGAGCACCGCCGCGGCCGCGGTGTGACAGCCCGCGGTGTTGGGCAGCGGATCGATTCCCAAGCGCCGCAACACTTCCAGGACGCCGGAGCCGCCCTTTGCGTCGACCCGGCGCAGCGCGACGGTGGTCAGCTCGGTGCCGGACGCGACCAGCGCCCGTTCGAGCACCGCGAGGTTCGCGGCACCGCCCGTGCCGGTGATGAGCCGCGACGAGTACGTCCGGTCGGCGATGACCAGCGGGTCGTCCACGTCAGCCGCCCTGCACGGCGGTGAGCACTTCGAGCACGGCCCCGGCGGGCAGCACGGTCGACGCGTGCTCGGCGCGCGGCACCACGGCGCCGTCGAGCGCGACCGCGATCCCGACCGCGGGCAGGCGCAGCCCGGCGAGCACGTCGGCGACCGTCGCCCCCTCGGCGACCTGGCGCGGCGTGCCGTTGACTTCGATCCTCATCGCGTCCCTCCGGTGGCGAAGCGGGCCGGGTCGGCGGCCCGCACGGCGGCGGGCGGCTCCTCGTCCCGCAGGATGGCGAGCACCGCGTCGGCGGTGACCGGGGCGAGCAGCAGACCGTTGCGGTGGTGCCCGGTGGCGGCCAGCACGCCGGGTTCCAGCCAGCCGATGAGCGGGAGGTTGTCGCGGCTGCCCGCGCGCAGCCCGGCCGCGCACTCGACGAGCGCGTACTCGGCGATGCCCGGCAGCACCTGCCCGGCGTCGGCGAGCAGGTCGCGCACGCCGCCCGCGGTGACCTCGGCGTCGAACCCCGCCTCGTACTGGGTGGCGCCGAGCACCAGTTCGCCGCCGGTGCGCGGCACCAGGTAGACCGGCCGCGACTCGACGTGCGCGCGCACGGTCCGCGTGGGCACCGGGAGCGCGCCCGGGCGGGCCCGCAGCCGCAGGATCTCGCCCTTCACCGGACGCACCAGCGCCGCCAGCGCCGGGTGCAGACCGCCGCTCCACGCGCCAGCCGCGATCACCGCCACCGCACACTCCACTGTGGACTCATCGGTCAGCTCCACCGCACCGCCGCGCACCGACCGCGCGCGTTCGGCGACGAACTCGACCCCCGCCCGCTTCGCCGCCGAGTGCAGCGCGACCAGCAGGGAACGGTTGTCCACAGCCAAATCCCCGGGCACTGACAGTCCACTGCGGACTCGCGGGCCGATGCCGGGTTCCAGCGCGCGCAGCTCGCGGCCGGTGCGCCGCTCGACCGCGCGGCCCCGGTCGCGCAGGTATCCGGCGAGCACGTCGAGCGTCGCGGCGTCGGCGGCGTCGAGCGCGACGGCGAGGGTGCCCTCGGTCCGCAGACCGGGATCGCCGCCCGCCTGGCACAGCCGCGCGGCAAACGCGGGCCATCCGGCGAGCGAGGCGCTGCCGAGGGCGAGCACGTGCTCCTCGCCTGGCCAGGATTCGGTGACCGGGGCGAGCATCCCGCCCGCCACCCAGGACGCGCCGCGCCCGGGCGCCAGGTCGACCAGCACGACCGCGTGGCCCGCCTCGGCGAGCACCCAGGCAACCGACAGCCCGATGACGCCGCCGCCCACGACGGCGACCCGCCGGTTATTTCGCACACCCTCACGCTCCCTGCGCCGGCATGACCCGGATCAGGTTCGACGGTCGGAGCGATGTCAGCTCCCTCTCAGCCCGGTTCCCCGGACTCCCGTGCGACCAGCCTTCACCGTAGCGTCCGTGACATGCCAGGACTCGACGGGGACCAGATCCGCCGCAGGCTCAGCGACGCGCGCCTCTACCTGTGCACCGCGGCGCGGCCCGATCTCGCCGAGTTCGTCGGCGCCGCGCTCGCGGGCGGGGTCGACGTCGTGCAACTCCGCGACAAGACGCTCGAAGCCGGGCCCGAGCTGCGCGCGCTGGCCGTGCTCGCCGACGTGTGCGCCGCGCACGGTGCGCTGCTGTCGGTGAACGACCGCGCGGACGTGGCGCTCGCCGCCGGGGCCGACGTACTGCACCTCGGCCAGGACGACCTGCCGGTCCCGCTCGCCCGGCGCGTGGTCGGCGACGACATGGTGATCGGGCGGTCGACGCACGACCGCGCGCAGGCCGCCGCCGCGGCCGTCGAGCCGGGCGTGGACTACTTCTGCACCGGCCCTTGCTGGCCGACGCCGACCAAGCCGGGCCGCGTCGCGCCGGGTCTCGACCGCGTGCGCGACACGGCCGCGGCGCGCCCGGACCGGCCGTGGTTCGCCATCGGGGGCATCGACGGCGACCGGCTGCCCGAGGTGGTGGCCGCGGGCGCGAGCCGGGTCGTGGTGGTGCGCGCGATCACCACGGCGGACGACCCGAAGTCCGCGGCCGAGCGGCTCTCCGCAGCCCTGCGAGGCTGATCCCGCCGACGGGCGGGCGAGCCGCGCAGGGGGTCGGCCCGCCCGCCCGGACCTTCCCCGACGGGATGGGACGACCGTATTCCGGCCGGTTCCGGTCAGGAAAGGGCCGACTGGGCACAGGTTCGGTTACTCGCTCACGCACGCAGGGTGGCCGTCTGGTCCGTTGGAGTGGCGGCATTGCGGCCGATGGTGAGCACGGCGACACCCCGCAGTCCACTGTGGACAGGTCGGTCCGGTGCACACTGGAGGGGTGAACCTGGTCACCCTCGAAGACATCCAAGCCGCCGCCGACCTCATCAAGGGCACCGCCGTGCGCACGCCGCTGCTGCCGTGCCCCTGGACCGCGCCCGACCGTCCACTGTGGCTCAAACCGGAGAACCTGCAGCCGATCGGCGCGTTCAAGATCCGCGGCGCCTACCACGCCGTCGCCCGGCTCACCGACGAGCGGCGGGCGCGCGGCGTGGTCGCGTACTCCAGCGGCAACCACGCGCAGGCCGTGGCCTACGCGGCGAAGCTGTTCGACATCCCCGCGTGGATCGTGCTGCCCGAGGACACACCGCGGGTCAAGATCGAGGCGACCCGGGCGCACGGCGCCGAGGTGGTGCTGGTCGCGGTGGGTCAGCGCGAGGTGCGGGCGCACGAGATCACCGAGCAGCGCGGCGCCACGCTGATCCCGCCGTTCGACCACCCGGACGTCATCGCGGGCCAGGGCACCATCGGCCTGGAGATCATCGCCGACCTGCCCGACGTCGACCTCGTGCTGGCCCCGGTCAGCGGCGGCGGCCTGATCTCGGGCATCGCCGCGGCGGTGAAGGCACTGCGGCCCGCGACCCAGGTGTGGGCCGTGGAGCCGGAACTGGCGGCGGACACCGCGGCGAGTCTCGCGGCGGGCGAACTGGTGTCGTGGCCGGTCGCGGACCGCAACCGGACCATCGCCGACGGGCTGCGCAGCCAGCCGTCAGCGCTCACGTTCGCCCACCAGCGGGCCCTGGTCGACGGCATCGTGACGGTCAGCGAGGACGAGATCCGGCGCGCGGTGGCCGAGATCGCGCACCGCGCCAACCTCGTCGCCGAGCCCAGCGGCGCTGTCGCCACCGCGGGCTACCTCTACCGCGCCGACGAACTGCCGAAGGGCCGCACGGTCGCCGTGGTGTCCGGCGGCAACCTCGAACCGGCGACGCTGGCCGAGTTGCTGGCTACACGCTGAGCACGTGGCCGTGCGCGGGCGGGCAGCGGCCGTCGAGCACCTCGCGGTAGGCCGCCTCGACCTCGCTCGGGCCCTGGGCGCGCACCACGTCCACCCAGGGCCGGGCGCGGTCGAGGTAGGACTGCCAGGCCGCCTCCTGGCGGCGGCCGAGTTCGGCGCGCCCCAGCTCGCGGGTGAGCAGGCGCAGTTGGTCGACCGTGGAGAACACCTCCTCGCCCGGGTCCGCGACGAGCGCGTCGCCCGGCGTGCGGCGGGTCTTCGGCGGGCAACCGGTCGTAGTGCTGGTAGGCGGGCGGCAAGTGGCCCCGGTGCGGCGACGCGTCCCGCAGCGACGTCGGCGTCACCCGGTCCGGCGTGAGCAGGCAGTGGGTGCCGATCGGCAGCAGCCCGAACACCCGGGACCCGCGCGGCACGTCCGGCGCGGCGCTCTCCAGCACCACCCCGGTGCCCCACGCGGGCAGGCAGCCCAACCCGGGCGGGTCGGGAAGAAGTCCCAGTAGCGGTATCGCTCGCCGAGCAGCCCGTAGGTCACCGTGTTCGCGGTGAACGCGACCGCCTCGACTCTGACCAACACCGCTCCGTCCGGCACGGTGTCCGGCAGGGCCGCGTCCGCCCAGGACACCTCGGCGAGGTCGTCGCGGCTGGTCAGCAGGGTGCGCGTCACTGGCCCGACCGGGCGGGCACGACGTGCGTTGGCGGCCCCTCCACTCCGCAGTGCAGGCAGTCGCCGGGGTGGGGGACCTCGGCGGGCTCGGTCTCCGGGTCCGCCGAGAGCACGTTGCCGTGCACCCCGATGGCCACCAGTCCGCCGAGCGCGGCCAGGACGGCGCACACCACCAGCGCCGTCCGCCAGCTCGACGTCAGCGCGGTCGGGTCGGCATACGCGGCACCGGTCAGTCCGGCGACCGCGGGCAGCACCGCCACCGCGAGCAGGCTGCCGGTGCGGGCGATGGCGTTGTTCACCCCGGACGCGACGCCCGCGTACCGGTCGGGCGCGGCGGCCAGCACGGTCGCGGTGACCGGCGCGACCACGACAGCCAGCCCCAGGCCGAACACCAGCACGGCGGGCAGCACGGCACCCACGTACGACGCGCCGGGCGCCACCCTGGTCAGCAGCAGGATGCCCACCGCGAGCAGCAGCGGCCCGCCGACGAGGAACCAGCGCGGCCCGTAGCGCGCGGCCAGCGCGCCGAAGCGGGACGACAGCAGCAGCATCACCACGGTGATCGGCAGGCCCGAGACGCCCGCGGCCGTGGGCGGGTAGCCCAGCGAAATCTGTAGTTGCAGGCCCATCAGCATCATCACGCCGCCGAGCGCGGCGTAAACCACGAACGTGAGCCCGTTGGCGATGACGAACGTCCGATTGCCGAACAGCGCGGGCGGCACCAGCGGGTCGCGCAGGCGCCGCTGGAGCACGACGAACACGGTCAGCGCCACCGCGCCCGCGATGCCGCAGCCCAGCACCAGCCAGTCGGCGCCGCGGACCGGGGCCTCCACCAGCGCGGCGGTGACCCCGGCGAGGCCCAGCGCGCCGAGTACCGAGCCGAGCACGTCCGGGCGTCCGGCGGCCTGCTCGTCGCGGGTCTCGGGCACGTACTTGCGGGCCAGCCACACGCACACCACCGCGAGCGGGACGTTGATCAGGAACGCCAGCCGCCACGACCAGACCTGCACCAGCAGGCCGCCGACCAGCGGACCAGCCGCCGCCGCGATGCCGCCCAGGCCCGACCACGCGCCGATCGCGCGGGCCCGGTCCTCCCGGTGGAACACCGACTGCAGGATCGCGAGCGACCCCGGGGTGAGCAGCGCGCCGCCGACCCCCTGCAACACGCGGGAGGCGACCAGCATCTCGGTGCTCTGCGCGAGCCCGCACAGCGCCGACGCGGCGCCGAACCAGACGACGCCGACCAGGAACACGCGCCGCCTGCCGTAGCGGTCGCCGAGCGAGCCCGCGATGAGGATCAGCGCGGCGAGCGCGAGCAGATAGCCGTCGAGAATCCACTGTAGACCGGCGACCGAGGCACCGAGTTCCTCGCCGAGGCGCGGCAGGGCGACGTTGACGATGGTGCCGTCGAGCATCGCCATCCCGGAGCCCAGGATCGTGGTGGCCAGCACCCCGCGCGCGGACCGGCTGCCCCAGCGGACGTCGCTCTCGATGGTCGCCACTACGGGCGGTTGAGCGTGGCGACGAACTTGTACCGGTCGCCCCGGTAGACCGACCGCACCCACTCCACCGGCCGCTCGTCGGTGTCGAACGAGTGCCGGGAGAGCAGCAGCATCGGCATGCCGACGTCCGCGCCGAGCAGTTCGGCCTCGTGCGGGCCTGCGAGCGCGGTCTCGATGGTCTCCTCGGCGTGGCCCATCTGCACGTCGAACCGCTCGCGCAGGATCTGATAGAGCGAGCCGCCGCCGCTGACGTGGCGGCGCAGGCCGCGGAACCGGCCGAGCGGCAGGTGGGTGGTCTCCATGGCCATCGGCTCGCCGTCGGCCAGCCGCAGCCGGTGCAGGCGCAGCACCTTGGCGCCCGCGCGGATGCCGAGCAGCCGGGCCAGCTCGGCCTCGGCCGGGATCTCGGTGACCTCCAGCAGCTTCGAGGACGGCTCGCGGCCCTGGGCGCGCATGTCCTCGGTGTAGGAGGAGAGCTGTAGCCGCTGGGCGACCTTGGGCTCGGCGGCGAAGGTGCCCTTGCCCTGCACGCGCAGCAGGCGGCCCTCGACGGTCAGTTCGGCGAGCGCCTGCCGGACAGTGGTGCGGGAGACGTCGAACTCGGTGGCCAGCGACCGCTCGGTGGGAATGGGCGAGCCGGGCGGCATCGAGCCGAGCAGGTCGAGCAGGTGTCTCTTGAGGCCCCAGTACTTCGGTTCCCGCTGCACACGCGCCACCGTGTCCGGCCCATCGGCCGTGGACATCTCCAGCATGGGTCCTCCTGAATCGCGCACCGCGTACAGAATGCCCTGCCGAGGGTCCTCCCCGCGATCACACCCGCCGGTTTTGCCCCCCGCGATCGGGTGGACACGGCCCGCGTCCGCTACGATTGGTCTAGACCTTATTGGTGAGGAGTCCGCGATGCCGAACCAGCCGACCGGCGACCTGATGCGCGCCGAGATCGCCGAACAGCCCGCGGTGCTGGCGGCCGCCGTGGCCCGGCGGGCCGACCTCGCCGACGTGGCCGCCCGGATCACGGCCCGCGCGCCCCGGTTCGCCCTGTTCGCCGCGCGCGGGTCCAGCGACCACGCCGCGCTCTACGCCAAGTACCTCACCGAGGTGCTGCTCGAACTGCCCGCGGGCCTGGCCTCGCCGTCCACCACGACGCTCTACGGCGCCCGCCCCGACCTGACCGACGTGCTGTACGTGACGGTCAGCCAGAGCGGCGGCTCCCCCGACCTGGTCGAGGCCACCCGCGCCGCCCGCGACCGCGGCGCGCTGACCGTCGCGGTGACGAACACGCCCGACTCGGCGCTGGTCGAGGCCGCCGAGCTGGCCGTCGACATCGGCGCGGGCCCGGAACTGGCGGTCGCGGCCACCAAGTCCTACACCGCGACCCTGCTGGCGCTGTACCTGCTGGTCGACACCGTGCGCGGCGGCACCGGCGCGGCCGTCGCCGACCTCGGTGAGCTGGCCGAGCGGACGATGACGAAGTCGGCGGACGCCGTGGACGAGGCCGTCGCGCGGCTGCGGTTCGTCGACCGGATGGTCACCACCGGCCGCGGCTACTCCTCGGCCACCGCCGCCGAGGCCGCGCTCAAGCTCGCCGAGACCAGCTACCTGTCGGCCCGCGCGTACAGCGGCGCGGACCTGCTGCACGGCCCGGTCGCCGCTGTCGACGCGAAGACGGCGGTGCTCGCGCTGGCCAGCGCGGGGCACGGCGGCGCGGCCATGCGCGAGGTGCTGGCGGTGGTGGAGCGCAGCGGCGCGGACATCGTCGCGGTGGGCTCGGCGGCCGGGTCCGTGCCCGCCACGCTGCGGATCGAGGTGCCGCCGACCGCGGAGGAGGTGGCCCCGATCCTGGAGGTGCTGCCGGTCCAGCGGCTCGTCCTGGGCCTGTCGCTGGCCCGCGGCGGCGACCCGGACCAACCGCGCGGCCTGCGCAAGATCACCCGCACCCGGTAGCCGACCTAGACTCGGCCGGACAGGGGAAGCCCGCTCCGTCGAGGGGGTGGACGGAGCGGGCGTCGCCATGTTACGCCAAACGGAGCAGTGCGCGCGAGGAGGACTTCGTGGACGGGGTGGCGGTCGGGATCGACGTGGGCGGCACCTCCACCCGGGCCCTCGCGGTGGACGCGGCCGGGGCGGTCCTGGGCCGCGGCGCGGCGGGCGGCGCGAACCCGAACTCGCACCCGCCCCAGGTCGCGGCGGCGCGGGTGGCCGAGGCCGTGGCCGCCGCACTCGGCCCGCGGCACGCGCTGGCGTGCGTGCTGGGGATGGCGGGCGCGTCCAAGCTCAGCGACCCGGCGGTGGCGTCGGTGTTCCACGCGGCGCTCGCGGACGCGGGCGTGCGGGTCGCGCCGCGGGTGGTGACCGACGCCGAAGTCGCGTTCGTCTCCGGGACCGCCGAGCCGGACGGCACGGTGCTCATCGCGGGCACCGGGTCCATCGCCATGCGGATCACCGGCAGGCGGCGCGGGACCACCGTCGGCGGCTTCGGCTGGCTACTCGGCGACGAGGGCTCCGCGTACTGGATCGGCCGTGAGGCGGTCCGCGCGACCCTGCGCACCCTCCAGTCCGGCGAACCGCACGGACCGCTCGCGGCGGCGGTGCTGGCGACCGCGCTGGACGGCACGGACAACGCGTTCGCCCGGCTGATCACCGCGGTCAACGGCGCCGCCCCGATCGAACTGGCCCGCTTCGCGCCGCTGGTCAGCGCACACACGACCGACCCGGTGGCGGCCGACATCGTGACGCGGGCGGCGCGGGCGCTGGCCGACCAGGCGGTGGCGGCCCGGTCCCCCGGTCCGATCGTGCTGGCGGGCACCGTGGCCGGACCGGACAACCCGGTCGGCGTCGCGCTGCGGGAGATCCTGGCGCCGGAGCACACCGTGGAGACCGCCAAGGACGGTGCCGCGGGCGCGGCCTGGCTGGCCGCCCTCGACGCCTTCGGCCCGACCGCGGTGCGACCGCGACCGTAGTGTCCTGAGTCGGTGAACATGTGCACGCAGGCTGGACCGAACTGATCGTCACACCCGAGCGAGGGGGTTCGGGGTACGAGTTCAGCGAGGTCAACCTGCTGCTTCCCCAGTAAGGCGGTCGATTGGCGGACCGCCCTACCCCGCCTTGCGCAGGTCCCCGCCCCGCCCCGCCTCCGCCTGACGGCCACGTGCATGCGACTCCGCAATGATCTCGGCCACGATCGCGCGCCCGGCCACGTCGAGATCCGGGCGCCGCTCCCACAGCGGAACCCACTCCCCAGGATCCTCACCCCGCTCATAGGCCGCGCACCGCCGACAGCAGTTCGTCATCTCCTCCGTCCACACCGCCACCACATGACGCTTGACGCGATCACCGGCCAACTCCTGCGCCCGCAAGACCAACCGCCACTGGTAGAAGTCAGCCCACTGCTCATAGGCCGCCGCCCGATCAGCCGGACTCAACGCGTCCCTGACACAGAAGACCCACCCATGAAAGTTGCCCTCCACCCAGTCGGCCGACACGACCCGCAGACACCGCGCAATGTGCGGCCATCGGTTCAAGACCTCGCGACCGTCTATCGCACTCTGTGCATCCACCTGCACACACTCCTCAACTGAAGGGGGTTGTAACCGGCGCCCGGTGCGGAAGTCGAGTCACTGCACCGGGCGCCCGCGCTCATTCGCGGTGCTTCCAACCGTTCCACCAGGCCAGTTATGTAGTTGAGTACTAATGTACATAAGTTGCTGGCGGAAGAGAAGACCCCACCTTCGTGGGGCCAGTTTCAACAGGTCATCGACCTACGAATCACTCTCTCGGAGCATCGAACTCGTAGACATACCGGTGGCGGTCACCAGCGGCCACGCTGTCGAAGTACTCGACCACGCGGTCTTCCTGGTTGAAGGCCAATCGAACCAACAACACCACGGGCGCAGCCAATGGCAGGTGCAGCGCGACAGCCTCCTCTGGCGTGGCGGAACGGACTGCCAACTCTTCCCGGAAGCGAGTCACAGTGTGTCCGTGCTGGTCAAGCAGGCCGTAAAGGCCACCGGGAGCGGTATCCCCCCGCAGGAAGCCGATGTCCTCCGCCACGTCGAGGGGTACGTAGCTGTCCGCCAGTTGCGTCGGCTCGCCGTCGATCAGCATCAGGCGGCGCTTGACAGCCGCTTCCGCCTGTCCCAGCGCGAGCGCCACCGCCGGGGGGCTTGGGACAGCCTCCAGGCCGAGATCCTGCTGCGACCAGGTCAATCCAAGCCGTTCCGCTTCAGCGGCCAGCGCACCCTTGCCCGCTGCTCTCGCTGCCCGCGAGAAGCGGCTGTTACCCAGCCGGACTACCGGGGGTGCGTTCCGCACGAAGACCCCTCGACCCCTTCGGGCTTCGGTCAGACCCTCTTGCTGGAGCACCGCCAGCGCGCGCCGGACGGTCAGTCGACTGAAGTCGAACTCCCCGAGCAGGTCTGTCTCGCTGGGTAGCTGTGCGCCGGACACGTAGACACCTTCTACGATTCGGCGTCGGAGTTCATCTGCGATCTGGTGATACACCGGACGGTCGCTCCGTGGATCAACGAGCATACTGCCCACCTCCTATTCTCAAGTACACAAGTCTACTGCTCCGCTCGCTAGGACGCCGACGGCGGTCATCGGTTGCCCGGCGGAGCGAGAGTCGGTCGACTGGGTGCCCCGACTGGAGAACGGCGAGCGGAACATTCTCCTCGGAGCGATCGCCGCCGTCCCCGTCGATCATCAGTACGTGGGGATCGTCGAGTCGCCGGATCCGGTCGGCGAGCCCGCGCACCTGGGTCGCTGAGCACGAACTCGACGGCCCGCTGATGTTTGAGAGGGCGAGGATTGGCGTGAGCGTTGCTTCCGCGCATCGCCGCGGCCGACGACGGCGGCGCTCAGTTGTTCCGGGTGCTGGCTGGGGCCGGTCTCGCCTGAAGTGGCCGTGGTGCGGCGCTTGGGTTCAGCGCCCGACCAAGGCTGGGACGGCCGGGTGCGGCCAGCCCTGCAGGCCGAAGGGCTCGCCGCGACCGAAGAGCTCGATCCCGGCGTGGGTGTAGGGCACGGTGTTGGCCGGGGGCTGGCCGAGGGGGAACCACCGGATCTGCGAGCACTTGTTCGGCTCGGCGTTGCGGGGCTCTCCGCGCCATTGGCGGGCGTGGAAGAAGAAACCCACGCGGGCATGCCCCTCGGGGTTGAGGTAGTGCACGGACGTGACCATGTCCAGGTCGGCGCGGTCCAGCTCGACGTCGATCTCTTCGCGGGCTTCGCGGATGACGGCGGCGACCATGTCCTCGCCCTCTTCGAGCTTGCCCGAGGGGAGGTTCCAGTCGCCGTCGGCGTAGCCGGTGTCGAAGCGCTGGGCGAGCAGGACATGCTCGTCGCGGACCAGGAGGAGCAGGACGTCAACATAGCTGGTGTACGGCACGTCGTGGTCATCCTGTGCTGGTCGGCGGCGTGGAAGGCCACAGGTTATCCGGCGAGGACCAAGCCCGCCTCCGCGACCCGCCGGGTGATCCAGTCGACGCGCTCGTCGGTCTCGAGTCCCGCGGGGACGTCGAGTACGGGCACGCCAAGCCGGTCGTAGAGCTCGCGCAGCGTGGTGGCGGCCTTGTCCTGCAGGCCGGAGACCTTGGCGCGGAAGCCGTCGGTGGGCTGGTCGTAGTGATCGTGGGTGAAAAACACGACGTCGTAGGTGGGCGCCCAGGCTCGGCAGAAGTGCTCCATCGCGTCGAGCACCGCGGCATCGAGGCTGCCGGGTGCGACGTCGAGCAGCATCCGGGCGTAGGCGAGCACGTTGACGATCGTCTTGTCGGCGATGAGGAGCTGGTGGTGGCGCGCGGTGCGCAGGTAGAACTGCAGGTGGGCGGCGAACACGTCGACCTCGGCGGCAAGATCGAAGGTGCCGCGGCCGTGGATGACGATCTCCTCCATGAACGGGCTGGTCCGAGCCGGTTCGCCCATCGCGGCGACGTTGACGCCCTGACGCCGGTAGTGGGCGGTCAGGGCGTGGATGAGGGTGGTCTTGCCGGAGGCGTGCGTGCCGTCGATGGCGATGGTCAGGCAGTCGCGGATCGTCACGGAGTCCCTTTCACAGCAGGTCGGTGAAGGTCGGATGGGCGAGCCAGGCGAAGGAGTCGTCGAGTTGGTCGGCCAGCAGCCGGTTGACGTTGAGGGTGCCGCTCCAGCCGGCGTGGCCGGTGGCGCGGAAGGCAACCAGGGCGGTGGACAGGCTGTGGCGCAGGTTGAGCACGCTGACGCGCTCGCGGGCTTCGACCGAGCCCTGGTCGAGGTAGGCGCGGTGCAGCGCCGTCATGGACTTCGTGCGCAGCTCGGGCTGGGTGACGTCGAGCCGCAGCTCCGTGCAGACGTCAACCAGGCGGCGGGACTTGCAGGCCAGCACGTGGTCGGTGTCGTAGCGGGTGTCGATGACGCGACGCTCGGCCAGGTCGCCGTCACGGCGGTTCAGCCAGGTCTCGCGGGCGGTGGCGACGTCCTCCAGGGGCTCGGCGCTCGCGTTGGCCAGGACGCCGAGGTCGCTGGTGAACTGGTGGCCGGTGACGTGGTCGGCGGCGGTGAAAGCGGTGCTCACCGCCTTGTTGGCCGCGGCCAGCAGCGCGGGGATCTCGTCGGGGTTCTCGATGTAGACGCTGGTGTAGGAGAAGGGCAGCTCGGTCAGGTCGACGGAGTCGCCGCTGCGGGGGAGCACGGCGTAGACCACGGAGTAGCAGAACGGCTTGTTGCCGTTCTTGATCCGGTAGTTCTTGGTCCACTCGACGTCGATGGATGCCCAGAGCGTCGTCCCGGCGGTGCGGCGGGGTGCCCGGCCGTTCTTGCCGGGGATGTTCGTGGTGATGATCATGTCCGCTCCTTCGGGATGTCGGGGTGGGGGGGGGGGGGCCCGGGGGGGGGGGGGCCCCGCCGGGGGGGGGGGGGTGGGTGGGGGGTTCGCTGCCGGCCCGGGCGGGGGGGTGGGGGGGGGGGGGGCCGGGTCCTGGGGGGGGCCGCCCCACCACCGGGTGGGTCAGGGGGCGAGCGCGTCGGTCGGCTTCTCGACGAGACGGTCGAGCTGGTCGAGGTGGTCCCAGGCCGCGTCGGCGACGAGTTCGTCCAGGTCGACCGGGCTGGTCCAGTCGTATCGGCCGGTGGCGCGGGCCGCGACGAGGGCGATCGCCAGCGTGCGGACGATGGCCTGTCGCACGGTCACCGCCAGCGAGGGGCCTTCAGGAGAGGCGAGCGTGGCGGCCTTGAGTGCGGCGTGCTCGCACACCGCGGCCAGGTCGGTCACCGCCAGTTCGCCGATGTCGTGCGCGGTGTCGATCACCTTGGCGGTCCCGCGTTCCCTGGCCTGGCGTGCGGTCCACTGCTGGCGGATGCTGTCCACTCCGGGGAGCCGACGGTCGACGCCGAACGCCATGAGCGCGGTGAGATCGGCGGCGATGTCGTGGCCGGCGAGGACCTTGGCGTGGCGTCGGCTGGCCACGAGGATCTCGTCGAACCGTTCGGGCAGGGTGGTGGGGCTGTCGTCCGGTTCGCGTGTCCCGACTGGAGAACGGCCAGCGGAACATCTCTCCCGACGAGGTAGCCGGCCTGCTCGGGCGCTACGGAGTGACCGGCCCGAAGCGGGACCAACTGCTCACGATGGCCCGCACGCTGCACGATCCCGGCTGGTGGGAGTTGAACCAGCCGGGCATGACGCAGGAGTCGGCGACGTTGGTCGACTACGAGGATCGTGCGGCGCGGATCACCGACTGGTCGCCGCTGCTGGTTCCCGGCCTGCTCCAGACCTTGGACTACGCGCGGTCGTTCATGCTCGACGACGGGATCTCGCCGGACGAGGTCGAGTCGCGGCTGACCGCCCGGCTACGGCGCAAACACCGGTTGACCAGGGGTGACGTGGAGTATGTCGCCTTGCTCGGCGAATCCGCACTGATCGGCAACGATGTTATCCATAGTGATCAACTCTCCGCGCTGGCGGATGCCGCCAACCAGCCGAACATCACGATTCGCATCGTCCCGACGCACAACATGCCGCGTCTCGGCCGCGTTGAAGCGTTCATGGTTCTGGACGTTCCGCCAGCAACCGTGGTGCACGTCGAGATGGCTCGCTCGGGCGCGTTTCTCGATGACGATGCGTACGTGGCGCCCTACCTCCGCAGGCTGACCCGGCTCAGCGAGGTGGCATTGAGTGAGACACTGTCCATGCGTCGTATTCTCGACAACCGAGACCGGATGGAGGTGTAAATGATGGATCTAGCAGCGCCCCGGTGGCGCAAGTCGTCTCGGTCGCAGTCGGTGTCCAACTGTGTGGAGGTCGCCCCGATCGACACTGGCGCGGTGCGGGACAGCAAGCTCGGCCCTACCGGGCCGGTCTTGCGTGTCGACCTACCCACGATGCTGGCCGCGATCAAGGACGGTCGCCTGCACCACTGACTGGCCAGAGCCGAGCCCCTCGGACAGGGCGTGCCTGCCCGAGGGGCTCGTTGCATCCCGGCGACTATGCGGCGTCTCGCCTTGTCCACTGTTGAACGGAGCGACGATGGGTACCGAGCATTGGCTCATCTGGTGACTCGCGCCATCGCGAGGGGCGGGTTCATCAAGCAGATCCGGTTGGACAAGGACGCCGACACCGGCCGGTACCCGTTCACCCTGCCCGTGGTGCGCCACCTGGCTGTGGCGGACGGACTGGACTTGGACCCGGGAGTGACGTTCCTGGTCGGTGACAACGGCACCGGCAAATCGACGTTGATGGAGGCGCTGGCAGTGGCGGCCGGGTTCAACGCCGAAGGCGGCTCGCAGTCGTTCCGATTCGCCACCCGCGCCACCGAATCATCGCTGGGGGAGCACCTCATCGTGCGGTGGAACGGCAAGCCGCGAACCGGGTACTTCCTTCGTGCCGAGTCCTTCTACAACGTAGCCACCGAGATCGAACGGCTGGAGCGGGCAGACCCCGGTCTCCTGCAGGCATACGGCGGACGCTCCCTGCACGAACGCTCCCACGGAGAGTCCTTTTTGGAACTGGCGATCCACAGGTTCGGCCCGGACGGGCTGTATCTACTGGACGAGCCGGAGGCGGCCCTGTCGGTGCGTGGATGCCTGGCTTTGTTGGCACGAATTGGTGACTTGGTCGAGCAGCGGTCACAGTTCGTTGTCGCCACCCACTCGCCGATCCTGCTTGCCGCCCCTGGCGCCCGCATTCTAGAGATCGACAGCGACGGTGCGATCGACAAGGTTGACTTCGACGAGGCCGAGCCCGTTGTGCTGACGCGCGGGTTTCTTGCCGATCCTTCTCGATTCCTGCGACACCTATTCGGCGACGAGCATTAGCCGAGTACCGGGTTGGTCGCGATCGTGTTCAGTCAACATGCGGGTTCCGGTACGCGCGGGTGGCGCACACCCGGGTGGCCCGGCGGCAGCGTCCGGCGCAGCACGACCGCGCTCGCCGCCAGCACGACAGCTACCAGCGGCCAGGACAGCGCGATCCGCGCCGCCGTCAGCGCCACGACGTTGCCCCACCACCACAGCAGGCCGAACGCCGCCGTCCGCAGCGTGTACTGGCCGAACACCCACACCCAACTCGCCCTGCCGTACGCGCGCACCAGGTCGGGGTCGCGGCGCCAGCGGGCCTTCTGGCCGAGTACCAGGCCGACGACCACGCCGAGCAGTGGCCACCGGAGCAGGATGCTCAGCGCCCACGCCAGCGCACTGGCCACATTGGACAGGAGTTGCACCAGGAAGAAGTCCGCCGCGCGGCCGGTGTAGAGCGCGATGAGCACCCCGGCGACAACTGCCGCGAGGCTGCCGACCACCGCGGTGATCTTGCCGCCGTGGCTCAGCCGCCAGCCGCCGATGGCCGCGGCGGCGGTGACGGCGACCGCGGCGCCCCAGCCGAGCGTCTGCCCGGAGACCGCCCAGCCGAGCGCGAACGCCACCGGCGGCACGGTCGCGTCGAGCGCGCCGCGCCGCCCGCCGAGCAGGTCGGTGAGGGAGTCGGTCGGCGCGGTCACCCTCACAGCCTGCCGCAACCAGGCCGGGTTAGGTAGCCCTAACTTCGCACACTCTTGCGGAAACGAGTGGTCACGAAAGGTGACACCACTTACGCTGCGGCAACCGACGGTGGCGTAAGTGGGGAATGACACGGCATCCTGGGCGTTCGGTCGGGGTGGGACCGCACTTGTTCGGAGGGGAGGACGGCTGTGCACGGGTGGAACGGCTGGATCGCGATCGGGGACAGTTTCACCGAGGGGATGAGCGACGAGGGCGCGGGCGGCGCCTATGTCGGGTGGGCGGATCGGTTGGCCGCCGTGATGGCCGAGCAGCGATCGGGGTTCCAGTACGCCAATCTCGCGCTGCGCGGAAAGATGCTGCGGGAGATCCTGGACGAGCAGGTGCCGATCGCCGTGGCCGCCGGGCCGGACCTGGTGTCGATCTGCGGCGGCGGCAACGACCTGATCACACCGGGCACCAACGCCGACGACGTGGCCGCGATGATGGACAGCGCGGTCGCGAAGCTGCGCGCGGGCGGCGCCGAAGTGCTGATGTTCACCGGCCCCGACCCGCAGGTGCAGCCGCTGCTGCGGCGGGTGCGCGGCAAGGTCGCGATCTACAATGGACACTTGCAGACCATCGCCCAGCGGCACGGGGCCCGGCTGGTCGACATGTGGTCGATGCCGATCCTGCACGACCGCCGCGCCTGGTCCGACGACCGACTGCACTTCTCCAGCGAGGGCCACCGCCGGATCGCCCTGCACGCCGCCGAGATCCTCGGCGTGCCGGTCACCCTGGACTGGCGGGAGCCGCTACCGCCCGAGCAGCCCCGGGCGTGGTTCGCCTCCCGCCAGGCCGATCTGGCCTGGACCACGACGCACCTGATTCCCTGGGTACGCAGGCAGATCCTCGGCGAGTCGATGGGCGACGGCCTCCAGCCCAAGCGCCCAGAACTGCAGCCGTACCGCGGCGACGATCACGCCAGCGTCTGACCCGGAACAGACTGACCCGGAACAGACGACCGGCCGGCACACTCCCCCAGGGCGCCGGCCGGTCCATCGGGCCGCACACCCCCACGCGTTGTGGTGCAGCCCGAGGGCGCCGTCGACCCTGCCAGTGACAATGCCTTCGGCGCCGACCGGAAGACTGCCGGCCACCGCCGCGCGGCGGCTAACCGTTCACTAAACGGCGCTGGGCGGCAGCGAGGCGAGCGCGGCCCGCACGGCCTCCGCCGTGGGCGACTGCACCAACTGGTACAGCTCCAGCGCCAGCGTCAGCTCCACCCGTGCCCCCGCGATGTCGCCGCTGTCGCGCAGCACCCGGGCCAGCACCTCCCGCCCGAACGCCTCGGTCAGGTCGAGCCCGTTGGCCTCGGCCAGCGCGACAGCCTCCCGCGCGTGCGCGCCCGCGTCCGCCAGCGAGGCCAGCTCGTGCTCCAACTCGGCGAGGTTCGCCAGCGCCAGCCCCACGAACCCGAGGTCGCCCACTTCGCGGAAGATCTCCACGGCGGCGGCCTGCGGGTCGATCGCGGCGGTGGTGTCGCCGAGATTGCGGTGCACCTGCGCGATGTTGTTGAGCAGGTTGGCCTCGCCCAGCCGGTATCCCGCGCGCCGGGACTCCGTCAGCGCCTTGCGGTAGCCGACCAGCGCCTCCGCGTAGCGCCGCTGACCGTAGAGCGCGCTGGCGAAGGTGTTGAACCCCATGGCCATCAGCTTCGGGTCGCCCAGTTCCGTGGCGATGGCGACGGCCCGCTCGGCGTCGGCGACGGTCTCGTGTTCCTGGCCGAACCGGGTCAGCAGCACACAATGGCTCAACCGCAACCAGAACTCGCCGCGCCGGTCGCCGTCGGCGCGGGCGGAGTCCAGGCCGAGGGCGAGCACCCACGCCCAGTCGTCACGGCGGGAGCGGACCCGGCGGAACTCGCCCGCCATCCTGGCCAGCCGCCACACCTCGGCGTGACACCCCGCCTCGGCGCCCGCCGCAGCCACCGCCAGCAGGTTCGTCCACTCGCGCTCGAACCAGGCCAGCGCCTCGTCGCGGGTGTCGATCTCTGGACGCGGCACGTGCGGCCAGTCGGCCCCCGGGTCGAGGTCGTCGGCGACCAGGCGCAGGTGTCGGCGGCAGAGGTCGGCGACGACCAGGTAGTGCCGCAGCACGGCGCGCAGCGGGTCGAGTTGCCTGCCACCCAACTCCCTGGCGTGCAGCCGAACCAGGTCGTGCATGCCGAAGACGTCCCGCGCGGTCTCGCCGACCAGGAACGACTCGGCAAGCCCGCGCAACCGGACGCGCGCCTCGGCGACATCGGTACCGCAGAGTGCCGCGACGGCGTGCGGGCTCACCCACTGCCCGGGGAAGACGCCCAGCAGCCGCAGGGTTTCGGCCAACGCCGGGTCCAACAGCCGGTGGGTGAGGTCGAGCGCGGCCCGCACGCTGGTGTCGGCCCGCTCGATGTCCAGCGCGCTCAGCCGGGTGTGCTCGTCGGCCAGTTCGGCGACCAGGTCGCCGATCGACCACTGTGGACTGACCGCCAGCCGCGCGCCGATGATGCGCAGGGCCAGCGGCAGGTAGCCGCACAGCTTCGCGAGCCGGGCGCGCAGCTCGTCGTCGGCCGCGGCGGGCCCGGCGACGTGCGCGATCAGCTTCTCGGCCGCGTCGGCAGGCAGGGTGTCCAGCACGAGCAGCCGGGCGCCGTCGGCGACCAGTCCGTCGAGCCTGCGCCTGCTGGTGGCCAGTACCAGCGAGCTGCCGCCGCCGGGCAGCAGCGCCCGCACCTGCCCGGAGTCGCGCGCGTCGTCGAGGAGCACGAGGACCCGCCGGTCGGCGAGCAGCGACCGGTAGAGCACCGCACGGTCGGCCAGGTCCAACGGCACGTGTTCCGCGGCGACGCCCAGCGCCAGCAGGAACCGGGCCAGCACCTCGGCCGGATCGAGCGGCGCGTGCCGCGGATCGAACCCGCGCAGCGACGCGTAGAGCTGGCCGTCGGGGTACGCGGCCGCCGACCGCGCCCCCCACAGCAGCGCGAGCGCGCTCTTGCCGATCCCGGCGGGGCCTGCCAGGACGCCGATGGCCGGGGCGGTGCCGTCGGCGTCCGCGCGCAGCCGGTCCAGCCAGCGCAGCTCCCCCTCGCGCCCGGCGAACCCGGACGGCGCCGCCGGAAGCTGCGCCGGGGTCAGCACGCCGATCCGGGGCGTGATCACCGACTCGGGCCGGGGCCGCAGCAGGGTGGTGTCGTCGCGCAGCACGCGGCTGTGCAGCTCGCGCAGTCCGGCGCCGGGGTCGAGGCCGAGTTCCCCCGCGGCGCGCCGCGCGAACCGTTGGTATATCTCCAAAGCGGCCGCCCGCCTGCCGCACCGGTACAGCGCGAGCACGAGCTGGCTGACCAGGTGCTCCCGGAACGGGTGGGTGTCGACCAGCGCGGCCAGCTCGCCGATCACGTCGTCGTGCCTGCCCAGTTCTAGGTCGGCGTCGATGCGCGCCTCGATCACCGTCAGCCGCAGCTCGGCCAACTCGGGGGCGCGCACCCGGCCGCCGATGTCGGCCAGTTCGGGGCCCCTCCACAGGCTCTGCGCGCGGGCCAGCAGGTCGGCGCGCACCTCGGCGCTCTGCCCGCGCGCCCGCGCCAGCAGCTTGCGCGCGACGGCGACGTCGATGCGGTCCTCGTCGATCACGAGCTGGTAGCCCGCGCCGGTGGTCTCGATCCAGGTCGCCGCCGAGGTGTCCACACTGGACAGCCATTTGCGCAGCCGCGAGACGTAGCCCTGCACGATGGTCCGCGCGGTGACGGGCGGTTCGTGCGCCCACAGCACGTCCACGATCCGCTCGACCGGCACCACCTGGTTCGGTTCGAGCAGCAGCATCGCCAGCAGGCCGCGCAGTCCCGGACCGCCGAGTGCCAGCGGCTGCTCGCCCACCAGCGCGCCGACCGGTCCGAGCACGCAGAAACGCGGCTCGTCTGGACGCGCGGCAGCATCCTGCGCCATTCGGTACCACCCCCGAGTCCCCGGCCCTTCCCCACGAGCGGGCCGGTCGTGCGCTGGGAGTCAACCTAGGGGAAGCCCGCGGGGTACGGCACGGAAGTCGGCTGTGTCAGCCGGATGGACCAACCGGACACACGGGTCGGCCCCGCGTCGCCCGAACCCGATTCGGGGGCCGCGGGCCCGAAACTCCGTCGAGTTGACCGACAGCGCCCCGGGTCCACCCCGAGTGGGAACCCCGGCGTGCTCTTGGTCAACATCTCAGCGGAGCGGTCCGACACCGAAGTGCCGGACCGCACCAATTTAACAGGCAGCGTGCGGGTGATCACAGTCGGGTCACCTGGTTAGCGCAGCGAACTTTCCCCCGCGGGTCAGTGCGCGAGGTTCTCCACCAGGATGACCTGCAGTTCGCCGACCGCGAAGCCGAGTACCGCGCCCACCGTGATCAGGATCCACTCGTCCTGCTCGAACGCGGGCCGGATCAGCGCCTCGAACTCCTCCTCGGTCAACTCCTGCATCTTCTGCACGAGGGTGTTGCGGATGTCCATCGCGTCCTCGGCGTAGTCCTCGATGTAGGTCATCGCCTCGGGCAGCCGCTCGATCACCTTCTCCGCGACGCGCTGCTTCACGGCTTGATACCGGCCGCTGCCCACGGCCAGCACCACCAGCGGCCGGGCGAACCCGGCCTGCCGGTCGAGCACGTCCTGCACCTGGCGCTGGATCAGGGCGAACAGCCGGTCGGACAGCGGGCCGCGCAGCACGGCCTCGATGACGTTGCGCGGGGTGATGATCTCCTGGGCGATCAGCGCGCCGTAGTCGGCGGCGACCTCCTTGCGCCGCTTGAGGAACAGGCCCTGCCACTCGAACACGCCGAGGTAGCGCTTGGGCTGCTTCGGGTTGAAGATCATCTTCAGCGCGAGCCAGTCGGTGAACCAGCCGGTGAGGCCACCGAAGATCGGCATCACCCACGGGTTCTTCGTCGCCGCCCAGGCGAACATCTGGATCAGCCCGATGGCGAAGCCGAAGTAGATGCCGGAGTGCGCGATGAACTGGAACTCCTTGCGCCCGGCCTGCTGGAAGATCCGGTTGAGCAGCGCCTTGTCCTTGACCAGGTTGGTGACGACCATGTCCTTGAGGTCGAAGACGTTGTCGACGTCGTCCTTGATCATGTCGAGCAGCGAGCGCACCACGCCGGGTGCCTCGGCCTGCACGCGGTGGATGATCCCCCGGCGCACGGCTTCGGGCAGCGACTCCCACAGCCCCGGCTGGTACTCCATCGCGATCTCGCGGGCGATCTCCTCGGCCCCGTCGAGCAGCGGCTTCTCGATCTCCTTGACCACCCGCTCGGCGTCGAGCCTGCTCAGCACCTCGCCCGCGGAGATCAGCCGGTCGGTCATCGTGTCGCAGGCGATGCTCGCCATCCTGGCCGCGCGCCGGGGCACGATGCCCTGCCAGCCGAACGGCTTGCGGCCGACGAACTCCAGCGGCTGGAACATCATCCGGATGGCGACGAGCTTGGTGCCGTAGCCGATCAGCGCGGCGATCAGCGGCATCGACAGGTAGACCAGCCAGTTGGTCTGGAAGTCGGCGAAGAAGGCGCTCATCGACGCTCCCCGGGCGACACGTTGCGGGCACTCGGATCGCAGGCGGCCCAGAACTGGCTGCCCAGCTCCGAGATGCGCAGCGTGAGCTTGACCACTCGCGGACCGCGCCTGCCCGCGCCGCGGATCCGCGCCTCGGCGGCGCGCACCCGGTCGTCGGTGAACAGCATCTCGTACTGCACGCCCAGGGCAGGGTCCTCGTCGCCGACCTCGGCCAGGCCGAACCGCAGCAGCCTACTGACGTAGAGCGGCACCAGGCCGGGCTGCACGACCCCGGCCACCCGCCCGACTGTGGACGCGTTCTCCAGCACCAGCCGCTGCGTGCCGCCGAGCGCGGTGCGGGCGGCCAGGTGCGCGAGCGGGTAGACCGTGCCGTCGGACAGCGCCGAGACGATCCGCGCCTCGTCGGGCAGGAGTTGGCGGACCACGGTGGCGAAGTAGTGGTCGCGGGCGGTGTCCTTGCTGTCGGTCACCGACCGTTCGAGCAGCTCGGCCATCGCCGCGCGCAGCGGCTCACGGGCGGGCTCGACCCGCACCAGGGCGCGCGGCTGGGGAAGCTCGGGCTCGTCGTCGAGGTGCTTGCGGACCTCGCTGACGATGGCCTGCTCGACCTTGTGCACCTGCCGCTCGGCCAGCTCGCCGCCGGGCAGCCTGCGGGCCACCTGCCAGCCGCCGCGGTAGAGCCGACCCAGGGCGCGACCGGCGCGATCGACCAGATCGGCGCCCGGATCGTGCCCGTTCGCCGCAGGCAGGCCGCGCCGCTCGTCGTCCATGCCTGCCTCCACGCCGCCGGGGATCTCTGGTGTACCACAACGAGCGGCGTATGCGCAGGTCACGCACGTTCATCCGATCAGCGGCCCGCCAGCAGGTCGGTCTCGGTGATGCCCGGGCCCTCGCCGTCGCGGATGAACCACTCGGTGCCGAAGGCGAACGCGAACGCCTCGTCGGGCATGGCCAGGAAGAACGAGTCCTCGCTGATCTGGCTGGCATGGGCGCGCATGGCCGCCCGCTTGTGCTTGAGGTACGCCGAGACGTCCACCTGGGCGGTGATCAGCGCGGCGGGCTTGCCGATCTTCATGTCCTCCGGCGGGCCGAAGTCGGCGCCCTGCTCCCGCAGCGCGGCCATGCCCTCGCGGAGGTGATCGGAGTTGACGGTGGCCTGGTAGACCCGCGGCGTACCCGCCAACTCGGCGGCCCGGTTGCCCACGCGGTGGACTTGGATGTGGTCGGGGTGGCCGTATCCGCCGAAGTCGTCGTAGACGGTGAGGATGTCGGCGGATTCCTCGGCGAGGATCGCGGCCAGCCGCTCGGCGGCCTCCTCGACCGGGGCGGACCAGAACGAACCGGGCACGTCGTTGGTCGGCTCGCCCATCATCCCGGAGTCGGTGTAGCCGAGGAACTCGACGCGCGAGACCCCCAGGATCTCGGCGGCCGCGTGCGTCTCGGCGACCCGGCGGCGCCACAGCTCCTCGCCGTCGTCGAGGAATCCGTCGGACACCTCGCCGTGCTCACCGCGCGTCGCGACGACCAGCACCACCCGGTGCCCCTCGTCGGCGGCTTTGCGCATGACGCCGCCGGTGTTGATGCACTCGTCGTCGGGGTGGGCGTGGAAGGTCACGAGGGTTGCCATGTCGCCAAGGTACGTGTGCGGACCGACAGTCCGGCGGGTGTCGGGGGTCACGACCGGAGCGCGGCGTACGCGGCCGTGCGCTCTTCTCGCTCGGACTCCTTGCGCAGCAACGATTCCAGGATCTCACCGACCCGGACGGCGGTGTTCGACAGCAGCGTCGCGGTGATCCCGTGCGCGTGCTCGGGGCCGCCCTGCAGGTAGATCCCCGCCCGCACCCGCGGTGCGGTGCGCAGCCGGTAGTCGCGGGCGAGCGCCGGCCGCCCGTCCGGCTCGCGCTCGCACACCGCCGCCGCCCGGCCGAGCAACTCGAACACGTCCGCCGAGTGGAACCCGGTGGCGTAGACCACCGCGTCGCACTCCAGCGTCTCGGTCTCCCCCGTCGGCAGGAACTCCACGGTCACGTACACGGCGTCGTCGGTCTCGCGGGTGTAGGTGACCCGGGAGGCGTTGCGGATGTCCAGGCGCCTGCGCCCGGTGACCCGCTCGCGGTACTCGCGGCGGTACAGGTCCTCGATGAGGTCGATGTCCACCACGGAGTAGTTGGTGTTGCGGTGGTAGTCGAGCAGCATCCGCTTGACGTCGGCGGACGCGGTGTAGAAGTGGTCGACCGCCAGCGGATCGAAGATCCGGTTGGCGAACGGGCTGTCGTCGGCGGGCGCGTAGCCGTAGCGCGCGAAGACCGCGCTCACCCGCGCCTGGGGCAGCGCGGTGTGTAACTCGGCCACGGTCTCGGCACCGCTCTGCCCGGCGCCGACGACCAGTACCCGGCGCGGGTCCGCCGCGGCGAGGTCGCCGATCCGGTGCATCAACTCGATGTTGTGCCACACCCGGTCCGACGGCACCGCGTCCGGGGGCAGGCGCGGGCGGAGTCCCGTGGCCACCACGATGTTGCGCGCCCGACAGGTCACGATCGCGTCGTCGCCGTCCTTGGCCAGCACGTCGAACCACGCCACCTCGCCGTCGACCTCGACCGGCCGCACCGAGACGACCTCCGTGCCGTAGCGGACCTGGTCAACCACCCGCGCGGCCGCCCACTCGAAGTAGTCGTGGAACTCGGTCCGCAGCGGGAACATCGTCTTGTGGTTGATGAAGTCGGCCAGCCGGTCGCGGTCGCGCAGGTAGCACAGGAAGCTGAAGTCGCTGGCCGGGTCGCGCATGGTGACCAGGTCCTTGAGGAAGGACACCTGCATGGTGGCGTCGTCGATCAGCATCCCCCGGTGCCACCCGAAGGCCGCCTGCTTCTCCAGGAACACCGCGCGCAAGCCGGCGTCGGGGCGCCGCCGGTTGTGCTCGTCCACTGCGATCGCCAGGGCCAGGTTGGACGGACCGAACCCGATCCCGACCAGGTCGAACACCTCGCTGGTCACCGCGCGGGTCCCTTCGTCGGCCGCTATTTAGGCAAGCCTAACCTAATTATTTGTCGATGGGGAGTGGTCCATCTCCCGGATGAGACTCGCGGGCCGCAGATCCGTCCAGTGCTCCTCGACGTAGGCGAGACACCCCTCGCGGGTGTCGCTGTCGTGCGCGACCGTCCAGCCCGCGGGGACCTCCGCGAACGCGGGCCACAGGGAATGCTGATTCTCGGCGTTGACCAGCACCACAAAGGTGCCGTCGGCGTCCTCGAACGGGTTCGTCATCTCGTTCCTCTCGCTGGACCTGCTGGAATGCTAATTTAGGCAAGCCTTACCTCTCAAGAGGTCAGGTACCCGCCCATCTGGGTGAAGTAGTCACCCGCCGACAGTTCGACTCCGTCTTCGGTGCGCACCTTGGTGATCAGCAACGCCCGATTGCGCCCCCGCCGCGCGTCGGCGCCCGCCACGATCGACACCCCGTCGCCCTCACGGTAGAAGATGCGCCCGGGGGTGCCGCCGTACCGGGCTTGCGACACCCGCGCCTCCACCACCGCCAGCCGCCGTCCTTTGTGGAGCGTGAACGCACTCGGATACGGTGCGCATTGAGCCCGCACCAACCGATCCAACTCCTCGGCCGACCACGTCCAGTCGATCCGCAGGTCGGTTTCAGCACGCTTGTGAAAGAAACTGGCCTTGCTCCGGTCCTGCTTGACGAAGTCCGTCCGCCCCGAAGCGATCGCAGCGAGCCCGTCGACGGTGATCGGCCCGAACAATGCCAGCGTCTTCGCGAACAGATCCGCCGTCGTGTCCCGAGGCCCGACCGGGACCGCCCGCTGCACCACGATGTCCCCCGCATCCAGCGTCTCGTCCATCAGGTGCGCGGTGACACCAACCTCGGACTCGCCGTTGATCAGCGCCCAGATCAGCGGCGAGAACCCCGCGTAGGCAGGCAGGAGCGAGTCGTGCACGTTGAGCGTGCCGTGGCGGGGCAGGGTGAAGATGCGCGGCGGAATCCAGGTGCGCCAGTTCGTCGCCACGATGACGTCCGGGTCGGCCTCCTTGAGCGCGGCCACCAACTCCTCGTCGTCCGGCCGCTCCCGAATGAGCACCGGCACCCGGTACCCAGCGGCGAGGTCGGCCACCGAGTCACTCCAGACCTGCTCATAGACACCGCCACCGGGTGGATGGGTGACGACCATGACCACCTCGTGTTCGGAGTCCAGCAGCGCCTGCAGGGTGCGGTGCCCCCAGGTCTGAAAGCCGAACATGACAACCCGCATGCGCCCTCCCAAAGACCGACATAGTCTATTTTGGTTAGGCTAACCTAATATTTACCTCGCGATCGAGCGCCTTCTCCCGTCCGCAGGACGTACGCCTCGACCACGGCCGCGAAGGGCACCGATGGCCAGCCCCGCTTCTCGGGCTCGACCTTGTGCACCAGTGGCTCACCCGCGGCTTCCTCGGCCAGCCAGTAGTAAACGGTCGACTCGGGGATGACCAGGTGGCGTGCGACTTCTTTGGGCGTCATCACCGGGTCCAAGAACCGATCCATCATGGCTCCCTCCCCGCTCCGATCGGCCGTGTACTCGGGCACCAATTAGTGTGCGTGAGCGAACATTGGCGCACCCGTCCCACGTCACCACTGATCTTGAGCCGCCGTGTCTGATGCCATTATCGCAGGTCAGAGTGGGAGCCGGTGGCGGGACTCGAACCCGCGACCTTTCGCTTACAAGGCGAGTGCTCTGCCAATTGAGCTACACCGGCGCGGCGCCCAAGGGCGCCAAGACGATCCTAAGCGGCCGCGCCACCCGGTTGTGGACAGGGCCGGTCTTCGGCGAGTACTTGGCGCAGCCGGTGCGCACGGGCCTGGGCAGGCTGGAGTAAACCCCCGACGGGCGTGAGAGTCGCCACCCCGGAAGTCCCCGGTCGCAGGACGCGGGGGCGCCTCGAAGTGGCTAGCCTTTGGGGCGTGAGCAGCGAAAACAAGCACGGCGCGGACTTCATCGTCGCGGCGAACCGGCTGCCCGTCGACCTCGAACGGCTTGCCGACGGCAGCCAGCGCTGGAAGCACAGCCCGGGTGGCCTGGTCAGCGCGCTGGCCCCGTTCCTGCGCAGCCACAGCGGTGCCTGGGTCGGGTGGCCCGGCGTACCCGACGTCGAGGTGGACGAGTTCGCCGACGACGGCCTGCGACTGCACCCGGTCTCGCTCTCCGCCGACGAGGTCCGCGACTACTACGAGGGCTTCTCCAACGCCACCCTGTGGCCGCTTTACCACGACGTCGTGGCCCCGCCGCAGTTCGACCGCGGCTGGTGGGACAGCTACGTCAAGGTCAACCACCGCTTCGCCGACGCGTGCGCCAAGGTCGCCGCGCCCGGGGCGACCGTGTGGATCCAGGACTACCAGCTCCAGCTCACCCCGGCCCTGCTGCGCGAGCAGCGCCCGGACCTGCGGATCGGCTTCTTCCTGCACATCCCGTTCCCGCCGACCGAGCTGTTCATGCAGTTGCCGTGGCGCGCGGAGATCGTCAAGGGCCTGCTCGGCGCCGACCTGGTGGGCTTCCACCGCCCGGGCGGCGCGCAGAACTTCCTGTGGCTGGCCCGCCGCCTGCTCGGGCTGGAGCCGACCCGCGGCGCGGTCGGCGTGCGCACGCGCCCGGGCGTCATCCAGGTCGGCGACCGCGCGGTGCGGGTGGGCGCGTTCCCGATCTCCATCGACTCCGCGGGCCTGGACGCGCTGGCCCGCAAGCGCGAGACCGTCGCGCGCACCCAGCAGATCCGCGCCGACCTCGGCGACCCGAAGAAGATCATCCTCGGTGTCGACCGACTCGACTACACCAAGGGCATCGACCTGCGTCTCTACGCGCTGCAGGAGCTGCTGGCCGAGGGGCGCATCGACCCGGCCGAGGTGGCGATGGTGCAGCTCGCGACGCCGAGCCGGGAGCGGGTGGAGCACTACCAGCGGATGCGCGGCGACATCGAGCAGGTGGTCAGCCGGATCAACGGCGAGTTCGCCAGGGTGGGCCGCCCGGTCGTGCATTACCTGCACCAGTCGGTCGACCGGGCGGAGCTGACCGCGTTCTTCTCCGCGGCCGACGTGATGCTGGTGACCCCGGTCCGTGACGGCATGAACCTCGTCTGCAAGGAGTACGTCGCGTGCCGTCACGACCTCGGCGGCACCCTGGTGCTGTCCGAGTTCGCGGGCGCCGCGGCGGAACTCACCAGCGCCTTCCTGGTCAATCCGCACGACCTCGACGGCGTCAAGAACGCCATGCATGCCGCCCTCACGATCGATCCAGCAGAGGGCCGCCGTAGGATGCGCGCGCTGCGACGACAAGTGCTGACCCACGACGTCGACCGGTGGGCACGCTCGTTTCTCGACGCCCTGGACCCCGAGCACGCCCACTAGCCCCACTCCGTCAGAGTCCCTAGGAGAAGGCGTTGACCGCCGAGGCCCTCCCCGCCGACCTGCGCCGCGCCATCGTGCAGATCGCCCGCACCCCGCGACTGCTGGTCGCCTGCGACTACGACGGGACGCTCGCGCCGATCGTCGAGGACCCCGAACAGGCCCGGCCACGCACCGAGTCGGTCGGCGCGCTGCGCTCGCTGGCCGGTCTGCACGAGACGACGACCGCGGTGATCTCCGGGCGGGCGCTGCGCGACCTGGCCACGCTGTCGCGGCTGCCGTCGGAGGTGCACCTGGTCGGCAGCCATGGCTCGGAGTTCGACGTCGGCTTCGTGCACGCGCTCGACGCCGACGCGCGCGAGTTGCACCGCCGGATCGAGCGCGAGCTGGAGGAGCTGACCGACGGCTCGCCCGGCGTGCAGTTGGAGGTCAAGCCCGCGAGCATCGCGGTGCACGTGCGCCGGGCCGAGCCCGACGTCGCCGCACGCGTGGTGGACCTGGTGCGCTCCGGGCCGTGCACCTGGGCCGGGGTGCAGGTCACCGAGGGCAAGGCCGTGGTGGAGTTGGCCGTCGTGCAGACCGACAAGGGCCACGCGCTCGACGTGCTGCGCCACCAGGTCGGCGCCACGGCGGCGGTGTTCGTCGGCGACGACGTCACCGACGAGAAGGCGTTCGCCCGGCTGTCCGGCCCGGACCTGGGGGTCAAGGTCGGCGACGGCGAGAGCCTCGCGGCCTACCGCATCCCGGACCCGGGGTCGGTGGCGACCATGCTGGCGTTCGTCCTGGAGGAGCGCCGCAACTGGCTCTACGGCGACCAGGCGCCGCCGATCGAGCGGCTGTCGATGCTGGCCAACGAGCGGTCGGTCGCGCTGGTCACCCCGGACGCGCGGCTGACCTGGCTGTGTCACCCGGAGCCCGACTCGGCCGCGGTGTTCGCCGACCTGCTCGGCGGGCCGACCGCGGGGCACTTCTCGGTGGCACCGGAGCGCGGCGGCCTGCCGCTGGGCCAGCGCTACCTGCCGGGCACGATGACCGTGGAGACCCGCTGGTCGGGCCTGCTCGTCACCGACTACCTCGACCACGAGACCGACCCGCACCGCACCGACCTGGTGCGGGTGCTGTCGGGCAACTCGACCGCGGTGGTCGAGTTCTCCCCGCGCCCGGAGTTCGGCCAGGTGCAGGTGCGGCTGGCGGCGGCACCGGACGGGCTGCGGGTGCTGGGCACGTCGGACCCGATCGCGCTGCGGGCCCCCGGGGTCACCTGGGAGATCAGCTCCGACGGCATGCACGACTCCGCGCGGGCGGTGGTGCAGGTGTCCACGGAGCAGCCGGCGGTGTTCGAACTTCGCTGCGGCACCAACGAACTCGGCCCGCACGCGGTGTCCGAAGTGGACCGCAAGGCGCGGGCGGGCGGCTACTGGTCGACCTGGCTGGACACCCTGGTGCTGCCGCCGGTGGAGAAGGAACTGGTGGCGCGATCGGCGCTGACGCTGCGCGGGCTGTGTCACAGCGAGACCGGCGCGATCATGGCCGCCGCCACCACGTCGCTGCCGGAGGAGATCGGCGGAATCCGCAACTGGGACTACCGCTACTGCTGGCTGCGCGACGCGTCGATGACGGCGAAAGCGTTGGTGTCACTGGGTTCCACCGGCGAGGCGGAGGCGTTCCTCGGCTGGGTGCACGGAGTACTGGCCACGCTGCCCGGCCCCGAGCGGCTGCACCCGCTGTACACGATCGCGGGCACCACGCTCGGCCCGGAGGCGGTCATCGACACGCTGCCCGGCTACGCGGGTTCACGCCCGGTGCGCGTGGGCAACCTGGCCAACCAGCAAGTGCAGCTCGACGTGTTCGGCCCGGTGGTCGACCTGGTGGCCGCGCTGTCCGAGGCGCGCGGCAAGCTCACCGACGACGACTGGCGCATGGTGTGCGCGATGTCCGAGGCGGTCACCCGGCGCTGGCACGAGCCCGACCACGGCATCTGGGAGGAACGGCACCGGCCGCGCCACCACGTGTACTCCAAGGTCATGTGCTGGCTGACGATCGACCGCGCGATCACCCTCGCCGAGACGCACGGCCGCGAGGCCGAGCCGGGCTGGGCGCCGCTGCGCGCGGAGATCGCCGACGACGTGCTCACCAACGGCTGGAACGACGAGATCAAGTCGTTCACCACCGCCTACGACGGCACCGACCTCGACGCGGCCACCCTGCTCATCGGCATGGTCGGCCTGATCGACCCGACCGACGAGCGGTTCCAGTCCACCGTGACGGCCACCGAGGCGGAGTTGCGCAGCGGCTCCACCGTCTACCGCTACCACCGCGACGACGGCCTCCCCGGCGACGAGGGCGGCTTCCACATCTGCGCGGCGTGGATGATCGAGGCGTACCTGCTCACCGGGCGGCGCCCGGAGGCGGAGGACCTGTTCGCCCAGATCGTCGACGCGGCGGGGCCGACCGGTCTGCTGCCGGAGGAGTACGACCCGGTGGCCGAGCGGTCGCTGGGCAACCACCCGCAGGCGTACTCCCACCTTGGGTTGATCCGCTGCGCCCAACTGCTGTCGGCGTGACGAGGCAGCGGTAACTGGACGCTCGCGGTCGTCGTCAGCGGGCTGCTAACGCCCGCCCGAGGAGAGGGTCAGGATCATGACCGAGCCCGCGCGTCGGAACAGCGCCAGGCCGCGCCCGCGGTACTGGGCGCTGGCCCTGGCGGGCGTCGGCGGGGTGCTGCTCGCGGGCATCCTGCTGGCCAGCGTGTGGTCGGCGCTCGGCGGCACCCGGGTCGACGCCGACTCGACGTATCGCTTCGGCGACGAGACCGTCTACCTCAACCCGAGCGGCTCGGGCGACACCTCGTGCGTGATCGCCCGGCCGAACGGTCAGTCCGACTCGGTGAGCTTGCGCAAGAGCACCAACACGGCTCTGTTCGCCCACGGCTCAGCGGTCGCAGGCACGTCCGACACGTCGGAGCTGCGCTGCTCGGGCGCCGTCCAGGTCACCTCCGGCTGGGTGTTGGCGCTCTACCCGCTCAGTGAGGCGAACGGCTGGCTCGCGGTGCCCTGCGTCGTGGCCGCGGCGGTCGGCTGGGTCTACCGCAAGCCGTAGCACCCCAATCCGATCTTCGAGGTTCACCTGGCGTTCACGTCGCCCGGCGCTGGTCGGCCGTCCAATGGGGGACGGCCCAGAATCGGGCGGGCCTCGGGCGCAGGGGGTCGGATGAAACGTCAGGTCAGCATCGGTCTCGCCGTGGTCCTGTTGGTCGCCGTGGCGGTCGCGATCGTGACCGGGTCGGGGGACGACGACGCGGGTCAGGCCACCACGGTGCGCGGGGTGATCGGCTCGGAGAAGGCCGCCTTCTTCAACGACCAGCGGGTGATCGCCGCGTTCGGCAAGCACGGGCTCCAGGTGCGGGTCGACTCGGCGGGGTCGCGGCAGATCGCGACGTCGGTCGACCTCGGCGGCTACGACTTCGCGTTCCCGTCGTCCTCCCCCGCCGCGCAGCGAATCCAGCGCGACCGGGGGATCACGACCGTCTACACCCCGTTCTTCTCCCCGATGGCGGTGGCGACGTTCGCGCCGATCGCCGACCTGCTGACGGTGCGGGGCGTGGTGCGCAAGGGCCCCGGCGACTACCAGGTGCTCGACCTCGCGGGCTACCTCGACCTCGCGGGCACCCGCTGGGACCAGCTCGTGGGCAACACCGCCTACCCGGTGCGCAAGAACGTCCTGGTCACCACGACCGACCCGCGCGACTCGAACTCCGCGGCGATGTACCTGGCCGCGGTGTCCTTTGTGGCCAATGGCAACGCGGTGGTGAACACCGCCGCGGCCGAGGCCGCGGTGCTGCCCGCGATGACCAAGCTGTTCCTGGACCAGGGTTACACGCAGAACAGCACCGAGGGCCCGTTCGAGGACTACCTCGCCGCGGGCATGGGCAAGACCCCGCTGGTGATGATCTACGAGTCCCAGTTCCTCGACCGCCAACTCCGCGCCGACGGGTCGATCCGGCAGGACATGCGCCTGCTCTACCCGGCGCCGACCGTGCTGTCGAAGCACACTCTGGTGCCGCTCAAGGGCCGGGGCGACCAGGTCGGCAAGCTGCTGAGCACCGACCAGGAGCTGGCGAGGCTGGCGGCCGAGTTCGGCTTTCGCACCAGCGATCCCAAGCCTTTCCAGCAGCTCGTCGCCGACCGCAAGCTGCCCGTGCCCGCCGATCTGGTCGACGTGGTGGAGCCGCCGAGCTACGAGACGCTGGAGCGGATGCTCGACGCCATCGGGAAGCAGTACCGGTGACCGAGTCGATGCTGACGCCGCCGGACCCGGTCGAGCCGGTGCCGGTCGAGCGGGTCGCGGGCCTGATCCCCGTGGACGACCGGGCCCGCCGCGCGGCCGCCGAGCGGGCCGATCGGTTCGCCGCCGACTTCGCCACGCTCGACCCGCGCTCCCCCGACTTCACCGCGAAGCTGGACGAGCTGCTGGCTGTGGGCGAGGCCGACATGCGGGTGGCGGCGACGATCGCGGCGGGCCTGCTCGACCGCTCGATCGACGCGCTCGCGGGCGCGCAGGGCAGGCGCGCGGGTCCCGAACAGCAGATCACCACCAGCCTGGCCGAGCTGCGCCGCACGGTCACCGAACTCGACCCGGGCGGGCCGCCGACGAACTCCCGCAAGCTGCTGGGCCTGATTCCCTTGGGCAACAACGCGAAGCGGCTGCTGGAGCGCTACCGCGCGGCGAACACCCCGGTGAACCTGCTGGTGGTGGAGCTGCGCACCCGGCAAGACCAGTTGCGCCGGGACAATGCGGCGATCAAAGGGGAACGTGCCCGGCTATGGGACAACTTGTCCCGACTGTCCGAGTGTGCCGCGCTGGCCGAGGCACTGGACACGGCCGTCGAGCGACAGGCGGGCGTGTTCGACTACGCCGACCCGACGCTCGCCACCGCCCTGCGCTCGGACGTGCTGCACCCCGTTCGCAGGCGCCACCAGGACATCCTGACCCAGCTCGCGGTCTGCGCGCAGGGCTACCTCGCGCTGGACCTGTTGCGGCGCAACAACGACGAGCTGATTCGCGGCGTCGAGCGGGCCGCGTCGACCACGGTGTCGGCGCTGCGGATCGCGCTCGTGGTGAGCGCGGCGCTGGCCAACCAGCGCGACGTGCTCGACGAGGTCGAAGCGCTGCGCGGCACCACTGAGGGCCTGATCCGCGCCAACAGCGAGCTGATCGGCCTGCAAGGCGACCAGATCCGCCGGGCGAGCGCGGACCCGGCGGTCGGCGTGGCCACCATCCGCGAGTCGTTCGACCAGATCTACCAGGCCCTCGACGCCATCGACCAGTTCCGCGCGGGCGCGACGCAGAGCATGGCCACCACGGTCGCCGCGCTCACCGGCGAGCTGCGCCGCGCCGAGGACCACCTGCGCCGCTCGCACGCGGCCGAGACCACGGGGGACGCATGAAGAGGCTCATCGCGGGCGTGCTGGCGCTGACGGTACTCGCGGGCTGCTCGTCGTCGGACGAACCTGTCGCGGGCAAGCCGGAACCGGGCAAGCTGCGCGTCCTCGCGGGCAGTGAGCTCGCCGACCTCCAACCGGTGCTCGACCGCGCCGCGCAGGCCACCGGGGTGCGCGTGGAGTTCACCTTCGCGGGCACGATCGAGGGCGCCGAGACGCTGGCGGACGGCAGCGCGGACGGCGCCTACGACGCGGTCTGGTTCTCCTCCAACCGCTACCTGCAGGCGCTGCCGGAGGCGGGCCGCAGGCTGGGCAACCAGGCCAAGATCATGAACTCGCCGGTGGTCCTCGGCCTCGCCACGGCCAAGGCGGAAGCGTTGGGGTGGAAGGACAAGCCGGTCACCTGGACCGACATCGCCGCCGCGGCGGGCAGCCGGTCGTTCAGCTACGGCATGACCGATCCGTCCGCGTCGAACTCCGGTTTCTCCGCCCTCGTCGGCGTCGCGTCGGCGCTCGCGGGCACGGGTAACGCGATCAGCGCCGACCAGATCGCCGCGGTGACGCCCGCGCTGACCCGGTTCTTCGCCGCGCAGGCGATGAGCGCGGGCTCGTCGGGCTGGCTGTCAGACGCCTACCAGCGCCGCGCGGCGGGCATCGATCCCGGCCAGAAGATCGACGGCCTGATCAACTACGAGTCGGTGCTGCTGTCGCTGAACGCGAGCGGCAAGCTCCCCGAGCCGCTGACCCTGGTCTACCCGAGCGACGGCGTGGTCACCGCCGACTACCCGCTCACCCTACTGGCGGGCGCGGGCGACGCGGCGCGCACCGACCACCAGCGGCTCAGCGACCACCTGCGCACCCCGGACGTGCAGCGGCAGATCATGGACGCCACCAAGCGCAGGCCCGCGGTGCCCGGGGTGGACCTCGCCGGGGAGTTCGGGCAGCGCGGCCTGATCGAGCTGCCGTTTCCGGCGACGCAGGAGGCGTTCGACGCGCTGTTGTCGGCGTACTTCAACCAGATCCGCCGCCCGTCGCGCACGGTGTACGTGATCGACACGTCGGGGTCGATGGCGGGTGACCGGATCGCGGCGCTGCGGTCGGCCCTGGTCGGGCTGACCGGCGCGGGCGGTGACCTGGTCGGCAAGTACCGTAAGTTCCGCGGCCGCGAGGAGGTCACGCTGATCCCGTTCAACAGCGCGCCCGGGCAGCCGATGACCTTCACCGTGCCGGAAACCGGGCAGCAGGGCGAACTCGACCGGATCAAGGGCGTCGCGGAGGGCCTGAACGCGAGCGGCGGCACCGCGATCTACAGCAGCCTCAGCGGGGCCTACGACCTGCTCGCCAGGCAGCCCCTTGGCGACCGGTTCACCTCGATCGTGCTGATGACCGACGGCCAGAACACCAGTGGCATCGACCTCACGACCTTCGAGCGCGAGCTGTCGCGCCGGTCCGCCGAACTGCGCGGTGTGCCGGTGTTCCCGGTGGTGTTCGGCGAGGGCAGCGAGTCCGAAATGGACCGAGTGGCCGAGCTGACCGGCGGCCGGTCGTTCGACGCGCGCGGCACCGCGCTCGGCCAGGTGTTCCGGGAGATCCGTGGCTATCAGTAAGCGCCTTGGGCGCTACCTTGGCTCGACCAAGAACCTGGTCGGCTGTGTGGCCGGGCTGGTCGGGGTGCTGCTGCACGTCTTCGGTGTGGCGGGCGACTACTGGCTGCTCGTCGTCGCCGGGCTGTACCTGGTGGGCGCGCTCGCGGCGCCGCCGGAGAAGGTGCGGCTGGTGGCCGACCCGGGCGCGGAGGCGTCCCGACTGCGCGCCGACCTCGACGGCCTGCTGACGAAGGTGCGGGCCGAGTCCGCGCGGATGCCGGACGGCGCACTGGCCCGCCTCGACCGCATCGCCGACGTCCTCGGCGGCCCGCTGAGCCGACCCGCCGACCTGGCCGCCGACCCGAACGCCGTGCACGGCGTGACCCGGCTGGTCCGGGTGGACGTGCCGCTCGCCGTACAGACCTACCTGAACCTGCCGTGGTGGCTCGCGGTGGCCAAGAGGGTCAACAGCACCAACACCGCCGCTGACGAGCTGAGCGCGCAGCTCGAACTCCTGGAGACCGACGCGGAGACCGTAGCCGCCCAGTTCTTCGCCGACGACCTCCGCAGGCAGGACGACCACGGCCGCTACCTCCGCGACCGCTCCCGGGACACCGGCCCCAGCTAGTGTCGCACCAGTGGTTGGTCATTCAGGACCGTAAGACCTGCAGATTGCTCATCGCGGAGCCGAGATCGGGCACCACCCGCACCTGGATGCCGTCCGGCACGTCGCCGCAGTCGGGCGGAACCAGGGCCTTGGTGAACCCCAGCCGCACCGCCTCGGCCAGCCGCGAGCGGACGCCGCTGACCCGGCGCACCTCGCCCGCCAGCCCCACCTCGCCCAGCACCACGAGATCGGGCGGCAGCGCCACATCCCGCGCCGCCGTGGCGACCGACAGGGCGATGGCCAGATCGGCGGCGGGCTCGGGGATCTTCATGCCGCCGACCGTGGCGGTGAACACATCCGAATCGCCCAGCCGGACACCGCCCCGGCGCTCCAGCACGGCCAGCACCATCGCGACGCGCGCCGAATCGAGTCCGCTGACCGCGCGCCGGGGCGTGCCCAGCGGCGAGCGCGCCACCAGCGCCTGCACCTCGCCCAACAGTGGCCGCTTGCCCTCCACGGCCACCGTGACCGCCGTGCCCGCCACCCCGATCTCACGCTTGTTGAGGAACAGCCCCGACGGGTCGGGCACGCCGACGATGCCACGGTCGACCAGCTCGAAGCAGCCCACCTCGTCGGCCGGGCCGAACCGGTTCTTCACCCCGCGCAGCATGCGCAGCGAGGAGTGCCGGTCCCCCTCGAAGTGCAGGACGACGTCGACCAGGTGCTCCAGAACGCGCGGCCCCGCGATGGAGCCGTCCTTCGTGACGTGGCCGACCAGCAGCACCGGCAGGCCGCGCTCCTTGGCCAGCGCGACCAGCGCCGCGGTGACCGCGCGGATCTGGGTGACGCCGCCGGGGGCACTGTCCACCGCCCGGGACGACAGCGTCTGCACCGAGTCGACCACGAGCAGGCCGGGCTTGACGTCGTCCACGTGACCGAGCAGTGCGCCGACGTCGCTCTCCGCGGCCAAGTACATCGCGCCGTGCACATTGCCGGTGCGCTCGGCGCGCAGCCGCACCTGGCCCGCCGACTCCTCACCGGTGACATACAGCGTCGGCCCGTAGTCGCCTTCACGGGCGGCCCAGCGGTAGGCGACCTCCAGCAGCAGCGTCGACTTGCCCACTCCCGGCTCGCCCGCGAGCAGGACCACCGCGCCCGGCACCAGCCCGCCGCCGAGCACCCGGTCCAACTCGGGCACGCCCGTCGAACGCGCCTTGGCGGCCTCGATGTCGACGTCGGCGATCGGCCGGGCGGGCGAACTCGGCGCCCCCGCGACGATCTTGGCGAGCCCGGCGCGCGGGACGCCGACCTCTTCCAGCGTGCCCCACGCCTGGCACTCGGGGCAGCGCCCGAACCACTTCGCGACACCGTGGCCGCACTCGGCGCAGCGGTAGTTCGGCTTGGGAGTCTTGGTCACGACGATCAAGCTACGTGCGGGTACCGACAATCCGGCGCCGGACGGCTCAGTGTTCGCCCTCGGCGTGCTCTGCGCGCGGCTCGGTCGGCGAGGCGATGGGCAGCTCGACGGTGACCGAGCCCGCCTTGGCGAAGACGAAGGTGACCGGGATGGTCTTGCCCGCGTACAGCTTGTCCTTCACGCCCGTCAGCACGATCTCCAGCTTGCCCAGCTCGACCTTGGCCGACGACGACGTGGGGGCCGCGGTCGTGGCAGGCGCGCTGGACGACGTCGCCGAGCCGCCGCGGGACGGCGAAGTCGAGGTGGGCGCGGCGGCCGACGAGGTCGGCGTCGGGGTGGTCGGCGCGCTCGACTTGGCGACCTCGACGGTCTCGTCCGGCGTACCGACGGCCAGCGCGCTCGACCCGGGCAGCGCCACGTCGCCGACGATGTCGACGTCCTCGGCGACCGTGCTGGTCACGTCGAGCAGCTCGTCGGCGTCCGCCCCGACGTTGACGAAGGTGAGCACCAGCGGCGCGTCGGAGCCAGACGGGTAGAACCCGCCCTTCGGGTACGCCAGCTTGGCGTCGCGCACGGCGATGGGGCCGAGCTGGGCCATCGCGCCGTTCACCGCGGGGAGCTGTGAGTCGGTCTGGGTGATCTGACCGGCCGAACACCCGACGGCACCCAGGACTGCGGCGAGACCGAGTCCCAACGCGGCCGGGGCCAGGCGCGGCCGACCGGTCGAGTTCTGCTGTGCACGACTCACGAGGGCTCCTGCGTCGCTTGCGGACATTGCGCTATCGAGCGGAAGGGTAGCCCGCGCAACGGATCGGGCTCGCGCGTGGTCCGCCATCGCCGCGCCGCGCGGCGGCCAATGACGTCCACAGTGGATCAAATTCGACTCGATCGCGTGTCCCCTCTTATCGGGCTGAGTACGCACCCATGACACTTGTCAACCCCCCAATGTTCGGCCAAGTGGCCGCTGACCTGCGAAGACAACTCACAGGTCCCTCTCTTCGAGAGTGCGACACGTGTTAAGATGAAGTCAGCGAAAGGGGCAGAGGACACATGGTTTTCAAGGTCGGAGAGACCGTCGTCTACCCGCACCACGGTGCCGCACTCATCGAAGCGATCGAGACCCGCGTGATCAAGGGCGAGGAAAAGAAGTACCTCGTCCTCAAAGTCGCGCAGGGTGACCTCACGGTTCGCGTCCCCGCAGACAACGCCGAGATCGTCGGCGTGCGGGATGTCGTGGGCCAAGAGGGTCTCAACCGCGTATTCGATGTTCTGCGCGCGCCGCACACCGAAGAGCCGACCAACTGGTCGCGTCGGTACAAGGCCAACCTGGAGAAGCTCGCGTCCGGTGACGTGAACAAGGTGGCCGAAGTGGTGCGAGACCTCTGGCGGCGGGAGAAGGATCGCGGTCTGTCCGCGGGTGAGAAGCGGATGCTGGCCAAGGCTCGGCAGATACTGGTCAGCGAACTGGCGCTGGCCGAGGGCACCGACGAGGACAAGGCTGAAGTCCTGCTCGACGAGGTCCTGCAAACCGCAAGCGTCTGAACCGCACGTCCCGACCGGGCCGAACCCGGAACGCTGGCCCGATTGAGACTTGCATGACACCCCCGCCGGACCTCGGTCCCGAGCCGGTCACGAACCGACTGTGAGCACAGTCGCGCTCGTGCCTGCCGCGGGCCGGGGAGAGCGTCTCGGCTTTGGCACGCCCAAAGCCCTGATTCCCGTGCGCGGGGAGGCTTTACTCACGCATGCCGTGCGTGGCCTGCTCGACGCGGGCTGCGTGCGGCATGTCGTGGTTGCGGCCCCGCCCGCCGACCTCGCGGCCACGGTGGCGCTGCTGGCCGACGCAGGCCTGCCCGCCAAGGTGGTGCCCGGCGGGCGCGACCGCACCGAGTCCGTCCGGCTCGCGCTGCGGCACGCACTCAGCGTGATTCCCGACACCCGGGTGGTGCTCGTGCACGACGCGGCCCGCGCGTTCACCCCGGCGGCGGTGATCCGCGCGGTGGTGGCCGCCGTGCGGGCTGGCGCGCCCGCGGTGATCCCGGTGCTGCCTATGGCCGACACGGTGAAACAGGTCGACGCCGAGGGCGTCGTGCACGCCACGCTCGACCGGGCGTCGCTGTGCGTCGCGCAGACCCCGCAGGGCTTCGACGCGGCCACGCTGGCCAGGGCGTATGCCGCCGCGGGCGACTCGGCGACCGACGACGCGGGCCTGGTCGAGAAGCTGGGTGTGCCGGTGGCTACGGTGCCCGGCCATCCCTATGCGATGAAAATCACAACCCCGTTCGACCTCGCGATCGCCGAGGCCGTCCTGTCTGTCCGGGAGAACTCTTGAGAGTCGGCATCGGTACCGACGTGCACCCGATCGAGGCAGGCCGCGAGTGCTGGATCGCGGGCCTGAACTGGCCGGGGGTCGACGGCTGCGCGGGCCACTCAGACGGCGACGTGGCCGCGCACGCCCTCTGCGACGCCCTGTTGAGCGCGGCCGGACTGGGCGACCTCGGCGCGGTGTTCGGCACCAGCGACCCGAAGTGGTCCGGCGCCCGCGGCACGGTGCTGCTGGCCGAGGTGCGCAGGCTCATCGAGACAGCGGGGCTGCGCGTGGGCAACGCGGCCGTGCAGGTGATCGGCAACGCGCCCAAGGTCGGCCCGCGGCGCGCGGAGGCGCAGGCGGCGCTGTCGGCGGCGGTCGGCGGGCCGGTGTCGGTGTCCGGCACCACCACCGACGGGCTCGGGCTCACCGGCCGGGGCGAGGGCATCGCCGCCGTGGCCACCGCATTGCTGCTATCCGTTGATCAGTGACGCACGTCACAGTGGGCAATTCGTGGCTCGCACGGGGTGACCTCTACCGTGGACGGCGTGTCGATCCGTGGTGTCCTGCTGGACTACTCCGGCACCCTGTTCCACCTGGAACCGGGTGCCGCGTGGGTGCACGGGCTCGCGGGCCACGACGGCGCGCCGCTGAACGAGGCCCTGCAGGCCGAGCTGCTGGCGGGTCTGACCTCGCCCGTCGGCCCGTCCGCGCACCTGCCCGCCGACCTGACCGACGCGTGGGAGCGGCGCGACCTCGACCCCGAGGTGCACCGAATGGTCTACCTCGCCGCGCTGCGCGCCGCTGGGCTGGACCTCGGCCCCGGTGTGCCCGAGCAGCTCTACGACCGCATCCTCGACCCGGCGGCCTGGCGGCCCTACCCCGACGCGGGCGAGGTTCTGCGGCTGCTCAAGGCCGCGGGCATCCCGGTCGCCGTGGTCAGCAACATCCCGTGGGACATCCGGGATGTGTTCGAGCGCAACGGTTTCGGCGAACTGGTGGCCGAGTTCGTGCTCTCCTACGCCGAGGGCATGGTCAAGCCCGACCCGAAGATATTCCGGCTGGCCTGCGAGCGGATCGGCGTCGCGCCGGAGCGGGTGTTGATGATCGGCGACAGCGCGCACGCCGACGGCGGCGCGACCGAGGTCGGCTGTCGATTCGAGCGGGTGGAGCCGCAGGCGACCGCGAATCGCCCCGACGCACTGCTCGGCGCGGTGCGCGCCCACGGGCTCGCGGGCTAGCCACGGGAAGCGGCGGTCAACGCTGCCCGTACCATTTCCCTATCAATTGCATGCTCCCACCAGGAGATTGACGTGTCCCTGCACATCTTCGACAGCGCCACCCGCAGTTCGCGCGAGTTCGTCGCGCGCACCCAGGAGGCGACTTCGATCTACGTGTGCGGCGCGACGGTGCAGGGTGTGCCGCACATCGGGCACGTGCGCAGCGGGCTGAACTTCGACGTCCTGCGCCGCTGGCTGACCCACCGCGGCCACGACGTCCGGCTGGTCCGCAACGTCACCGACATCGACGACAAGATCATCGCCAAGGCCGCCGAGGCGGGCAGGCCGTGGTGGGAGTGGGCGGCAACGCACGAGCGCGCGTTCGAGGCGGCGTACGACGACCTCGGCTGCCTGCCCCCGTCGGTGGCGCCGCGGGCCACCGGGCACGTCACCCAGATGGTCGAGCTGATGCACCGGCTCATCGACGCCGGACACGCCTACGCCGCGGGCGGCGACGTGTACTTCTCGGTCACCTCCTACCCGGCGTACGGCGAACTGTCGGGGCAGAAGCCCGACGAGGTCCAGCAGGGCGAGGGCTGGTGCGGCGAGGACAAGCGCGACCCGCGCGACTTCACGCTGTGGAAGGCGGCCAAGCCCGGTGAGCCGTCCTGGCCCACCCCGTGGGGCGAGGGGCGTCCGGGCTGGCACCTGGAGTGCTCGGCGATGGCCGCGATGTACCTCGGGCCCGAGTTCGACATCCACGGCGGCGGCATCGACCTGGTGTTCCCGCACCACGAGAACGAGCAGGCCCAGTCCCGCGCGGTGGGCGACGGTTTCGCCAGGTACTGGATGCACAACGCCTGGGTCACCCTCAGCGGCGAGAAGATGTCGAAGTCGCTGGGCAATGTGGTGTCGATCCCGGAGATGCTCAACCGGGTCCGCGCCCAGGAGTTGCGCTACTACCTGGTCGGGCCGCACTACCGGTCGACCATCGAGTACTCGGAGGCGGCGCTCGCCGAGTCGGTGCGCGCCTACCAGCGCGTCGAGTCGTTCGTGCACAAGGTCGCGCAGCGCACGGGCGCGGTGCCCACGGGCGACCCGACACCGGAGTTCGCCGCCGCGATGGACGACGACCTGGCGACACCGTCCGCGCTCGCCGCCGTACACAACGCGGTGCGCGCGGGCAACACCGCCCTCGACTCGGGCGACGACGCTGCCGCCCGCGCGGCCGCCTCGGCCGTGCGCGCCATGACCGGCGTGCTCGGCCTGGACCCGTTGTCGCCCAAGTGGTCCAGTACCTCCACTATGGACAGTGGACTGCATCATGCGTTGGACGCGCTGGTCGAAGACCTGCTCCAAGAACGCAAGCGGGCCCGAGCGGAGCGCGACTTCGCCCTGGCCGACGCGATTCGAGACCGCCTGCTGACCGCGGGCGTCACCGTCGAGGACACCCCCGACGGTCCCTTGTGGACATTGAAGGACAGTTGACGTGGCAGGGAATTCCAGGCGCCAGGGCGCGATGCGCAAGCCGGGCTCCAAGAAGGGTGCCGTAGTCGGCTCCGGCGGACAACGACGCAAAGCGTTGGAGGGCAAGGGACCGACGCCCAAGGCCGAGGACCGCCCCGGCCACAAGGCCCACCGCCAATCCAACGCGACGGCCAAGCGGGCGCGCACCGCGAGCAAGGACCGCCAGGCCAACGAGTTGGTCGCGGGCCGCAACCCGGTGGTCGAATGCCTGCGCGCCCAGGTCCCGGCGACCGCGTTGTATGTCGCCATCGGCATCGAGCCCGACGACCGCGTCGCCGAGGCCGTGCGGTTGGCGGCCGACCGGGGCATCTCCGTCCTGGAGGTCTCGCGCCCCGAACTCGACCGCCTGACCGGCGCCGCGATGCACCAGGGCCTGTCCCTGCAGGTCCCACCGTTCGACTACGCCCACCCCGACGACCTGCTGGACGCCGTCGGCGCCACCGGCGAACCGCCCCTGCTGGTCGCCCTCGACGGCGTCACCGACCCCCGCAACCTCGGCGCTGTCATCCGCTCGGCCGCCGCCTTCGGCGCCAACGGCGTCCTGCTGCCCCAGCGCCGCAGTGCCAGCATGACCGCCATCGCGTGGCGCACGAGCGCGGGCACGGCCGCGAAACTGCCCATCGCCATCGCCACCAACCTGACCCGCCAGTTGCGCGCGTTCGCCGCCGAGGGCCTGATGATCGTCGGCCTGGACGCCGACGGCACGGTGGGGTTGGACAACCTGGAGTTGGCGACATCGCCGCTGGTGGTCGTGGTCGGCTCCGAAGGCCGGGGCCTGTCCCGCCTGGTCCGCGAGGCGTGCGACGCCACGGTGTCGATTCCCATGTCCGCGGGCGTCGAATCACTCAACGCCTCGGTCGCCGCAGGCGTGGTGCTGGCCGAAGTAGCCCGCCGCCGCCGCGCCGCCGGAAGGATCTGACCCCACCACCGCTCGGTAGCGTCGTTCGGCCTCATTCGGAGGTGCGAAGGCCCTAAGCTGACCGCCGGTCGGGGAAGGGGAGCACGGATGTCGTTCGCCAGTCCGTTGTTCCTCTGGTTCTTCACCCCCATCGTCCTGCTGGCCGTCCTCGCGGCCCCCCGCCACTGGCGCAACGGCATCATCGCCGCCGCCAGCCTGCTGTTCTACGCCGCGGGCGCGGGCCCCAGCACCCTGCTGCTCCTCACCTGCATGGTCGTCAACTTCCTCGCAGGCCCCTACCTGGAACCCGACGAATGGGACATCAATCGGCAGCGCAGGCGCCGGGTGCTGATCGGCGTGGTCGGGTTCGACGTGGCCGTGCTGGTGATCTGGAAGTACGCCGGATTCGCCACCGAACAGCTCGCCGGGTTCGCCCGGCTGCTCGGCGGCGATTTCCCCGTGGTCGACCTGCTGCTGCCGATCGGCATCTCGTTCTACACGTTCCACCACATCTCGTACGTCGTCGACATCTATCGCGGCGAACGGCCCGCGCTGCGCAAGCCGGTGTCGTTCGTGACCTATATCGCGATGTTCCCGCAGCTCGTGGCCGGTCCGATCGTGCGCTACCGGGAGATCGCCGACCAGCTTCCGCAGGAACGCACCCACCGCCTCGACGACGTCGCCTCGGGGTTCCCCCGGTTCGCGCTGGGCCTGTGCAAAAAGGTCATCATCGCCGATTCGCTGAACCCGCTGGTCAAGGAGTGCTTCAACACCCCCGCCGACCAGATGACCTTCGCCGTGGCCTGGCTCGGCGCCATCGCGTACACCCTGCAGCTCTACTTCGACTTCTCCGGCTACTCCGACATGGCCATCGGCCTCGGCCGGATGCTCGGCTTCCGGCTGCCGGAGAATTTCGCGCGCCCGTACTCGTCGGTGACGGTGACCGAGTTCTGGCGCCGCTGGCACATGTCCCTGTCCCGCTGGTTCCGCGACTACGTCTACATCCCTCTCGGCGGCAACCGCGACGGCGCCGCCCGCACCTACCGCAACCTGTGCGTCGTGTTCATCCTGACCGGCCTCTGGCACGGCGCGGACTGGACCTTCCTGGTCTGGGGCATGTTCCACGGCGCCCTGCTGATCATCGAACGCGGCTTCGGCCTCGACGTCACCCCGACCGACCCCCTGCGCCGCTACGGCCGCCGAGCGCTGACGGTCATCCTGGTGGTGTTCGGCTGGGTGTTCTTCCGCGCGGGTGACCTCGGGCAGGCGCTGGTGATGATCGGCCATATGCTGCTGCCCGACTTCAACGGCCTGACCGACCAGGTGGCCGCGGCGTTCGGCAACCAGGTCACGGTCGTCCTGGTGGTGGCCATGGCCATCCTGTTCATGCCCGTGGGCCCGGTGACCGGCCCCATGCTGGAGTCGTCCCGCAGCCGCACGGCGTCGGTGCTACGGGTCGCGGTGATGGGACCGGGCCTGCTCTGGGCCGCCATCCTGGTGGCCACCGGCACCTTCAGCCCGTTCCTCTACTACCAGTTCTGACCGGCGTCGACCGCCAACTCCAAAATTTGGAGCAACTTGGCGCAACTTGGAGTTCGGCTTGGAGTTCACCTGGCGGAATCAATCCGAACGTGCACGCAGAGCAGGTGTCTCAGGCGTCGAGGGTGCCTGTCTTGACGGCGCGGACGAGGCGGTTTACGCGCACCGTCAAGGTTGGTCCGGCGAGGTTCTTGGAGTCCCGGATGGCTGCCAAGGTGTGGGCGATCTCGACACAGCCGTTGCCGGTGTCCGAGAACGACGACTTGCGCCACCCGTCGCGGCGCTCATGGGTGGACATGGCTTCCTCCATGATTCAGGCGGTGAGGCGCGAGTGGATCAGGTCCACCGAGTCTGCCGACGGCAACGCGACCTCACGGAGCCGGTTGACGGTTCGAGTGTACCCGTCCACCTGATCTTGATCCTGCACGTAGAACGCACCGTTCAACAGCTCGACATAGGCGATGCTCTGCGCTTGGCGGAAGTCCAGCACCGTGAACGGGCCGACCAGTGCGTCATGGGGACCGATCGCGGTCGGCAGCACGCGCAGCTCGACGTTCTCGCGCTCGGCGAGGTCGAGCAGGTGGCGGAACTGGGCGCGCATGACGTCCGGCCCACCGATCGGCCGGTTGAGCACGGCTTCCTCAAGCATCACCATGAGCTTGAGCGGTTGATCTGCGGCAGACAGGCGACGTTGGCGTTCCATGCGCAGGCTGACGGTGCGCTCGTTGTGGTCGGGCCGGACCCGGATATTGCCCGCTGTCACACCAAGCGCGTACGCCTCGGTCTGAAGCAAGGCGGGCAATGCCAGCGGCGCATAGATCGACGACTGCTCGGCCAGACCTTCCAGCCCGACGAAGGTCTTCAACCAGTCGGGCACCACATCGGTCCACGGCGCCCACCAAGTCTGTTGCCCGGCGCTGCCCGCCAGGGACGCGAGGCGGTCGATGTCGGCTTGGTCGGCGCGGTAGAAGCGCATCAGGTCGCGGACCTCGCCCGGCTGCTGCTGGTTCCGGCCGCTCTCCATGTGGCCGATCTTGCCGAGCGAACACCCGATGGCCTTGGCCGCGTCGCCGATCTTCTTGCCCGCGCGGTCGCGGAACCTGGTCAATTCCACCCCCACCAGCCAACGCACCGCTGAAGGGTCGTCGCGGTCTGACACCTGTCCTACCTCCTGTGACTGTCGCCGGCGCCAAGTCTGCACCCAGTGACCGACCAGCCCGCAACCGAGTCACCCAATCGACGGATGGAACTCTAGACATATGTACGTAGAATCATCGGTACAGTGGCACGGATGGTTGGCGATGACCAGTGAAGACGGTCATGACAGGAGGCGGACGATGAGTGCTCAGTCGAAACCGGCGGGCCGTGGCGATCACGGGCCGGTATCCGGTGACTACGTGTACAAGCTGTTGCGGGACTGGCCACGAGACCAACTGCCGCGAGAGCAACAGGTGGTCTACGTCGCGGAGGTCATCCGCGCCTTCGACGGGGCCGTCGAAGCCGAAACCTGATCTACGACACGGAGTCGGCTCGGTGGTTGGCGAACCACTTCCGCAAGCGGGCGGACCGATTGCGCGAGTCGACGTCCCGGTGAACCCGGCCGTCACCCGATCGGTGGCGGCGGGGTCGCGTGGGATGCTCAGGTGTGGACTGGCGGGCGATCATGGACGACTTCGCGGCGCACTGGCCGGTGTATTTGTCGATGCCGTTCATCGCGGCGGTGATCGGGTACGTCACCAAGCGGGCGGCGATCGAGATGATGTTCCGGCCGGTGGAGTTCGTCGGGGTCGGGCTCGTCGGGTGGCAGGGGGTGATCCCCCGCAACGCGCACCGGATGGCGAGTGTGGCCATGGAGTTGATGACCACGAATCTGATCGAGCCGAAGGCGATCTTCGCCCGACTCGACCCGAAGAACGTCGCCGAGGAGCTGCGGGAGCCGATCGAGCGGGCCGTGGACGAGATCACCCGCGAACTGCTCGCGCACTACCAGCCGAATCTCTGGGAGTTGATGCCCGAGCAGGCGCAGCGGCGCATCCTGGTCCGCGTGCGGGCCGAGGCCCCGCGGATCGTCGAGCGGCTGATGCGGGAGCTGGCCGAGAACATCGAGGACATCCTCGACGTCAAGGACATGGCGGTGCGCAACCTGGTGCGCGACAAGGCCATGCTCAACCGGCTCATCCGGGACACCGCGCGGCCGGAGATGCGGTTCATCGCCCAGTCCGGCATCTACTTCGGCTTCACGATCGGCCTGGTCCAGCTCGTCACGTGGGCGTTGACGAAAAACCCGTGGGTGATGCCGATCTTCGGCGGGCTCACCGGCTGGCTGACCGACTGGCTCGCGCTGAAAATGATCTTCTTCCCCCGGCGGCCGAAACGATTCCTCGGGCTGGTCACCTGGCAGGGGATGTTCCAGAAGCGCCGGATGGAGGTCGCGCGCGACTACGGCGACCTGATCGCCAAGGAGATCCTCACCGTCAAGAACGTCATGGACGCCGTGCTGACCGGGCCGAAGTCGGACCGGTTGTACGCGATGATCCAGCGCGAGGTGCAGCGCGCCATCGACGCCCAGGCGAGCCTGGCGAAGCCGTTCGTGGTGGCCGCGGTCGGGACGCGTCGGTACCAGGAGATGAAACAGGCCGCCGCGCGCAAGGCGATCGAGCGCATCCCGGAGACCATCCGGCATGTCGAGGGCTACGCGACCGGCGCGCTCGACATCCGCAACACGATCGTGCGGCAGATCCAGCAGCTCACCCCGCTGCAGTACGAGGGCCTGCTGCGGCCCGCGTTCAAACAGGACGAGTGGAAGCTCATCGCCGTGGGCGCGATCATCGGCTTCCTGGTGGGCGAGCTACAGGTCCTGCTGGTCCTGCACTGAGCTAACCTACTAGCCAGTCAAGTCGAGGAGGGCTGGTTGGACGTCGACCGCATCCTCGACGACGTCGCGCTGAACTGGCCGATCTACGTCTCCATGCCGTTCATCGCCGCCGTCATCGGGTACGTGACCAAGCGCGTCGCCGTCGAGATGATGTTTCGGCCGCTGCGCTTCGTCGGCCTCGCGGAGCCCTACCTCGGCTGGCAGGGCGTGGTTCCGCGGAATTCGGCGCGGATGGTCCGGGTGTCCGCGGAGCTGATCACCAGCAGGCTGATCGACCCGAAGGAGATCACCGACCGGCTCGACCCGGACGAGGTGGCGCGCCGAATCCAGGGCCCGCTGCTGCTGACGATCGACGAGATCGCGCGCGAGGTCATGGCGCGCTATCACCCGCAGCTCTGGGAAATGCTGCCGGTGCTCGCCCAGGACATGATCGTCAAACAGGTGCAGGCGGGCTCGCCCGCGATGGTCCGCAAGATCATGCACGAGATCAGCACGAACATCGGCGACGTGCTCGACGTGCAGCAGGTCGCGGTCACCGCGCTGGAGCGCGACAAGGAACTGCTGGTCCGGCTGATCCGCGACATCTCCCGCCCGGAGATGGCGTTCATCGCCCGCTGCGGCATCTACTTCGGCTTCGCGCTCGGCCTCGTGCAGACCGTCGTGTGGGCGCTGACCCGCGAGCCGCTGGTGCTGCCGATCTTCGGCGCCGCCATCGGCTGGTTCACCGACTGGCTGGCCATCAAGCTGGTGTTCTTCCCGCGCGAGCAGACCAAGATCCTCGGCCTGATCCCGTTCCAGGGCGTCTTCCAGCGCCGCCGCGCCGAGGTCGCCCGGCAGTACGGCGACATCGTGGCGCGCGAGGTGATGACCGTGCCCAACATCATCGACGGCATCCTGCGCGGCCCCAAGTCCGACCGGCTGCTGACCACGATCCAGCGGATCGTGCGGCAGACGGTCGACGAACAGGCGAGCATCGCCAAGCCGTTCGTCGCCGTCGCCGTGGGCACGCGCCGGTTCCAGGAGATGAAGGCCGCCGCGGCCGACCGGGCGATGGTCTACCTCAGCGACACCGCCCGGCACGCGGAACCCTATGCGCACCAAGCGTTGGACATCGGCAACACCATCGCCACCAAGATGAACCAGCTCAGCCGCGTGGAGTACGAGGGCCTGCTGCGACCCGCCTTCCGCCAGGACGAGTGGAAGCTGATCGCCGTCGGCGCGGTGATCGGCGCCCTGGTCGGCCACCTCCAGGCACTCCTGCTGTTGTCCTGAGTGGACAGTCAGTTGCGGACCGGACGCACGGCGCGGTCGGTCGGCAGGACGACCTGACCGGTGACGAAGTGGCTCGTCACGTCGATCCTGGGCGCGTCCTAGACGGGCACGGTCCGGCGCACTCGGCTGATCCCCCAGCACACCACGTAGATCAGGAACGAGATCGCGGTGACGAACGCGCTCACCGGCGCGCCGGGCGCGAGCGACAGCACGATCCCACCCACCGCCGAGACCAGCGCGAACACCACCGCCAGCAGCGTGGCCCGCACCGGACTGGCCGTCACCCGGCACGCGGCGGCGGCGGGGGTGACCATCAGCGCCAGCACCAGCAGCGACCCGACGGTCCGCACACCCAGCGCCGTCGCCACGCCGACCAGCACCGCGAAGACCAGCGCCAACGCCGTCGTCGGCACCCCGCGCGCGCGGGCGACCTCGGGGTCGACGCTGGCGAACAACAGCGGCCGGTAGATCACCGCGAGCACACCCAGCACCCCGACCGCGCACCCGACGAGCAGCGCGAGGCTGGCGAAGTCCTGACCGACGATCTGCCCGGTGAGCAGGCCGAACTTGTTCGACGCGCGGCCCTTGTAGAGCCACAGCATCAGCACGCCCAGGCCGAGCCCGAACGCCAGCACGACGCCGATCACCGAGTCGTACTCGGAGCTGCGTCGCGAGAGCAGACCCAACACGAGAGCCGCCACGATCGCGCCCGCGAGCGCGCCGTTGCCGATGTCCCAGCCGAGCAGCAGCGCCGCGGCGCCGCCGGTGAACGCCAGCTCGCTGGTGCCGTGCACGGAGAACGCCATGTTCCGGCTGACGATCAGCGGCCCCAGCACGCCCGCCAGCAGCCCGAGCACGGCCGCCGCGAGCAGCGCCGCCCAGACGAAGTCGAGCCGCAGGAGCTGCGCGGTCAGCTCGAAGTCGAAGAGCTTGTCCACCTCAGTGCTCCCCGTGGTGCGGGTTGTCCTCGCAGATGGAGCTGTGCGCGCCGACGACGTGGATCTGGCCGCCGACCCGGACGACCTGCACGTCGGTGCGGTAGAGGTCCGAGAGCGTGCGCGAGGTCATGACCTCGGTGGGCGTGCCGACCCGGAACCGCCCGTCGACCAGATACAGGACCCGGTCGACCAGCGGCAGTACCGGGTTGATCTCGTGGGTGACGAACAGCACCGCCGTGCCCGCTGCGTGCCTGCGGGAGTCGATCAACGCGCTGACGGCGCTCTGGTGAGCCAGGTCGAGCGACAGCAGTGGCTCGTCGCACAGCAGCACCCGCGGGTCGCTGATCAGCGCCTGCGCGACCCGCAGCCGCTGCTGCTCGCCGCCGGAGAGCAGGCCGACCGGGCGGTCGGCGAACCCGGACGCGCCGACCGCCGCCAGCGCCTCGTCGACCTGGCGCCTGCGTTCGCGGATGCCGGTGAAACCGATGCCCCAGCGGTGTCCGTCGAGGCCGAGGCCGACCAGGTCGCGCCCGCGCAGGGCCAGTGTCGGCTCGAGCGCGCGCTGCTGCGGGATGTAGCCCAGGCCGCGGTTGCCCCGGCCGGGAGTCGCGCCCGCCACCCGGACCGTGCCCGCCGACAGCTTCTGCAATCCCAGCAGGACGCGCAGCAGGCTGGTCTTGCCGGAGCCGTTCGGGCCGAGCACGGCGACGAACTCCCCCGCGCGGACGTCGAGGTCGAGGCCGTCCCAGAGCACCCGGTCGCCGTACGCGAGCCTGGCACCGGACAGCGCGACGACACTGTCCGCTGTGGACAGCGCGGCTGGCCGCGCGCTGTGGTCGATCAAGGTGGGACGTTCGGTCATGTCGTCGCCAGGGCTCCCGCGAGTGCGTCGACCTGCTTGGTCATCCAGTCAAGGTAGTCGGTGACACCCGCAGGCAGGGTCTCGGTCACACCGACGATGGGCACGCCCGCCGCGGTCGCCTTGTCCTTGAGCGCCTTGGTCACGGACGTCTCGGTCTGTTCGTTGTAGACGACCGCCGCGACCTGCTTGCCGGTGACCAGCGCGTCGGTCTCCGCGACGGCCTCCGCCGACGGGTCGGTCTCTTCCTCGATGGCCTCGGCGAACTCGGACGGGGTGATATCCGTCAGACCTGCGGTCACCAGCAGGTACTCCGCGACTGGCTCGGTGGCGATCACCTTCGCGTCCGGCTTGGCCGCGCCGATTGCGGCGGCCTTGTTGGCCAGTTCGTCGAGCTTGCCGCCGAAGCTGGTGGCGTTGGCGCGGAAGGTGTCCTTGCGGTCGGGGGCGACCGCGGACAGTTCGTCGGCGACCTTGTCGGCGACCTTGCGCACGGTCTCCAGGTCGTACCAGACATGCTCGTTGACGCCCACGGCACCGGAGTTGCCCTTGCCCGCCAGGTCGAAGGCGACGATCTTCTTGGCGTCCTTGCCCGCGGTGTCGGCGAGGCCGGTGAAGAACTCGTCGTAGCCGCCGCCGTTGGACAGCGTGAGCTTCGCGCCCGCGAAGGCGGTCGCGTCGGCGGGCTTGGCCTCGTAGCCGTGCGGGTCGGCACCCGGGTCGCTCAGGATCGCGGTCACCGTCACGGCGTCGCGGCCGACCGCCCGCGCCACGCTCGCCCACACGTTGGTGGAGGCGATGACCACGATCTTGCCGTCGGCCGCGGCGGGTGTGCTCGGCGCCCCGGCACACGCCGCGGTGCCGCCGAGCGCGAGGGCGGCGAGTCCGGCCATGGCGAGGACGGAACGGGTGGGACGCGAGCTCATGGGCACTCCTGGCGGGCCGGTATCGCCCCTCGGGCGACAATGGAAACCGTTGTCGCTTTCAACTCTACGACACCCGGTCCGGGCGTGTTAACCCGACCGGGTGACACGGCTCGTGCGAGTGAACGTGGCCGGCCTTCTGCAATTGGTTCTGAACCGTTACGGTCAGCCCATGGCGCGGTCTATGCATGTGCGACGACCGGCGACGCTCGCGTCGCTGGCTGCGGAACTCGGGGTCTCCCGGACCACGGTTTCCAACGCCTACAACCGTCCCGACCAGCTCTCCCCGGAGCTGCGGCGACGGGTGCTGGAGACCGCCCGGCGGCTCGGCTACCCCGGCCCCGACCCGGTGGCGCGATCGCTGCGCACCCGCAAGGCGGGCGCGGTCGGCCTGCTGCTCACCGAGAACCTGTCCTACGCCTTCCGCGACCCGGCCGCGCTGGGCTTCCTGGAGGGCCTGGCGCTGGCCTGCGAGGTCGCGGGCCAGGGCCTGCACCTGGTGCCGGTGAACCCGGAGCGCGAGGACGTCGCCGCGGTGCACCGCGCGGGCGTCGACGGGTTCGTCGTGTACTCCGTGCCCGACGACGACCCGCACCTGGCCGCGGTGCTGTCGCGGCCCGTGCCGACCGTGGTCGCCGACCAGCCGTCCGTGCCGGGCATCGACCGTGTCGGCATCGATGACCGCGCCGCGATGGTGGTGCTGGCCCAGCGGCTGATCTCGCTCGGCCACCGCAGGGTCGGGGTGGTCTGCATGCGCCTCGCCCGCGACCGCAACGACGGCTTCGCTCCCGTCGAACGCCAGCGTGGCGCGCACTTTCACGTGCAGCGCGGCAGGCTCGCCGGCCTGGCCGACGCGTTCGGCACCGTCGGCGTCGACTGGGCGCGCGTACCGGTTGTCGAGCGGTTCGACCACAGCACCGCCAACGGCGCGTCGGCCACCGCCCAACTCCTCGACGCCGACCCGGGCGTCACCGCGGTCATCTGCACCTCCGACATCCTCGCGCTCGGCGCGCTCACCGAGGCCAAGCGGCGCGGCCTGCGGGTGCCGCAGGACCTGACCGTCACCGGGTTCGACGGCATCACCGACGCCGACCGGGTGGGCCTCACCACGGTCCGGCAGCCGGTGCTGGAGAAGGGCCGGGCGGCGGGCAAGCTGCTGCTCAGCGCAGCCGACCCGACCCGGCCGCGGGAGATCACCCTGGACACCGACCTGGTGCTGGGCTCGACCTCCGCGCCGCCGCGCAGCACCGAGGAACGCTGGTTCGGCCCCTAAGGCGTGAAGGCGAGCGGGATCGGCGCGCCGACCAGGGTGCCCAGCTTCGGCGTGAGCAGGTAGGCGCCCGGCGCGACCGCGGTGCGCTTGACCGGGCAGCCGGGCGCGGAGGTGCGGCCTGCCCAGGTCACCTCGAACACCTGCCGCTCGCCGGGTTGCAGGATCTGGCTCCGCTGCCCCTTCGGCGCGTAGCAGTCGTTGCTCGACCAGACCCGGGTGGCGCCGTCCGGGCTGGTCACGAGCAGTTCGCGCAGCTCGTGGCCGATGTCGCGGGTGCAAGGCACGGGTCCGGCGTTGGTGACCACGAGCCGCAGCACCGGCCGCCTGCCGACCCGGTAGGCGGGTGCGTCGGACTCGGCGGCGACGCCGACCACCGCGTCCGGGCAGGGCAGGTTCGGGTCGGGCGGGGGTGTGGTCGTCGGCGGCGGCGGCGCCGGGGCGGCGGACGTGGCGGCGGCGCTGGACGAGGCCGCGGGCGCCGACGTGGTCGCGGGCGGGGAGCTGGTGCCGACCTGGGCGGACGTCCCGCGGACCGGTTGGCCATCGTCGGTGCCGACGAGGGCACCGATGATCCAGACGAGGACGACGACGCCGAGCACCGACCCCGCGACGGCGATCGCGCGCCTGCGCAGGTAGACGCCTCGGGACAGAGGACCGGATGGATCGATCACCCGAAAACGGTAACGGCGCGAATCCGGCGAGCGGCGCAACTGACGTCGCTCGATCGGGGGGTGTCGTCAGCGGTCCGTGCCACGATGAGTGAGCTTGCTCAAAGACACTTGTCCGACGGGTGGGATAGGCGTTCCAATTGCTGGTCACAGGGCCAGAGACAGCCAGGAGGTGGGCCGTGACGGCAATCGATGACCTGCTCCAACGCCACATCGACGGACCCGACCACGGGGCACCCGAGATCCCGACCCCGGTCCCCTCGCTGCACCTGACGGTGGTGACCTGCATGGATGCCCGGATCAAGGTGTTCGACGTGTTCGGCCTCAAGCACGGCGAGGCGCACATCCTGCGCAACGCGGGCGGCATCGTCACCGACGACGTCATCCGCTCGCTGTCGATCAGCCAGCGCCAGCTCAAGACGCGCGAGGTGATCGTGATGCAGCACACCCTGTGCGGCCTGTCGATGATCACCGACGACGCCTTCCGCGACGCCCTTGAGCAGGACACCGGGCTGCGGCCGCCGTGGGCGGTGGAGGCGTTCCGCGAGGTCAAGGACAGCGTGCGGCAGTCGGTGGAGCGGGTGCGGCGCAGCCCGTTCGTGCCGTTCATCGGCAACGTCCGCGGCTTCGTCTACGACGTGCAGACCGCGGCGCTCACCGAGGTGCATTAACTAGACTCTCCGGGCAATGAGCCTGGATGTGCTGGACGTCGTCGACTGGTTCGACGCGAACGCCCGCGACCTCGCCTGGCGCGCGCCGGGCACCACCGGTTGGGGCGTGCTCGTCAGCGAGATCATGCTCCAGCAGACCCCGGTCGCCCGGGTCGAGCCGATCTGGCTGGACTGGCTGGCGCGCTGGCCGGTGCCGTCCGCGCTGGCCGCGGTGAGCCAGGGCGAGGTCGTGCGGGCGTGGGGCAAGCTCGGCTACCCGCGCCGGGCGCTGCGGTTGCACGCGGCGGCAGGCGTGCTCGCTGCCGAGCACGGCGACGTCGTTCCGTCCGATGTGGACACTCTGCTGGCGCTGCCCGGCATCGGCGCCTACACCGCCCGCGCGGTGGCCGCCTTCGGTTACGGCAAGCGCTGTCCCGTGGTCGACACGAACGTCCGGCGCGTGGTCGCCCGCGCGGTGCACGGCGCGGGCGACGCGGGTCCGCCGTCGACCACGCGTGACCTGGCCGATGTGGACAAACTCCTGCCCGCCGACGACGCCACCGCCGCACGCGCGTCGGCCGCGCTGATGGAGTTGGGCGCCGTCGTGTGCACGGCCAGGTCGCCGCGGTGCGCGGTGTGCCCGGTCGTGGCGTCGTGCGCGTGGCAGCGGGCCGGGCGTCCGGCCTACGACGGCCCGGTGAAGGCGGTGCAGCGGTTCGCGGGCACCGACCGGCAGGTGCGCGGGCTGCTGCTCGACGTTCTGCGCGACACCAGCGAGCCCGCGTCGAGAGCGCGGCTGGACGTGGTGTGGCACGACGCGGGCCAGCGCGATCGGTGCCTGGACTCGCTGCTGGTGGACGGTCTGGTCGAGCAGACCACCGCGGGTCTCTTCGCCCTGCCTGGCGAGCATTGACGAGTTAGGCCGATAGTTCGACAACTATTGCCAGATCGGTGACCGGATCACTACGGTCGGCAATGCCACGCACCGATCTGGGGCTCCTGCCCCCGTTGTCGAGGGAGATCGAGATGGCCTTGACCCGTCGCGCCCTGATCCAGACCGGCGTCACCGTCGGCCTGGCGAGCGCCGCCCTGCCCGCCCTGAGCACCACCGCCCAAGCCGCCGCCCCGCCGATCATCGCGGGCACCGCCGAATGGGGCGCGCGGCCGCCGAACGCACCCGTCGAGGTGCTCAGCCGCAAGCCCACCTACATCGTCGTGCACCACACTGCGGGCCCGAACAGCAACGACCTGTCCCGGGCGCACGCGTTCGCGATCTCGCGGTCCATCCAGAACTTCCACATGGACGGCCGAGGCTGGATCGACAGCGGCCAACAGCTCACCAACAGCCGCGGCGGCCACATCACCGAGGGCCGCCACCGCAGCGTCGAGGTGCTGCGCGGCCGCACCAAACACGTGCTGGGCGCCAACGTGGGCAACCACAACAGCGAGGTCATCGGCATCGAGAACGAGGGCCTCTACACCAGCGTCAACGTCACCACGCAGCTCTGGAACTCGCTGGTGGACCTGGTCGCCTACATCGCCCGGCAGTACGGGATCGCGCCCGCCCAGATCCGCGGCCACCGCGACTTCAACAGCACCGAGTGCCCCGGCGGCGTGCTCTACGGCCGCCTCCCCGAACTCCGCGCGGCCGTCGCGACCAGGCTGAACCAGCCGCTCGTCGAACCCGAGACCTGGCCACTGCTGAGCCCCGGCGACGCGGGCCCGCGAGTCCTGGCCGCGCAGTACCTGCTGCGCGACCGCGGCATCCGCGACGTGCCGACCGACGGCGTCTTCGGCGCCTCGACGTTCGCCGCCATGCGCCGGTTCGGCGCGACCGCGGGCGTGCGCTACGACCCCTGCTACGCCAGCCGCGTCGCCGACGAGAGCGGCCTGATCGGCGCCGGGGCCTGGCCCGCGCTGATCCGCACGGTCGACGCCGCCGACGGCAGCGACGCCGCCCGAGCCGCCCGAGCGCTGCTCAAGGGCCGCACCGGCGGTGTGGTGCAGGCCCGCGATTGGCGGACTCTGCTCAGTTCCTGAGGCGCGCCGGAGCCGGCAGGCTCTTGCCCATGGCCCACGCAATCATGATCACGTTCGACGAGCAGGCCGAGACGGCGATCCGTGGGCTGTGGGCGCGCCTCGACCGGGCGGGCCTGCCGGGCACCCGGAAGTTCCCGCCGCACCTCACCTTCGCGATGGCGTCCGACATCCCCCGCAGGACCCGGGCGGCGCTGCGGGCCGACCTCGCCAGGCTGACCATGCCCGGCATCTGGCTCGCGGGCCTGTCGACCTTCGCCACCAGCGAGAACGTCCTCATGCTCGCCGCGGTCACCGACAGCGAACTGCTCGCCGTGCACTCCGCGGTGCACGACGTGCTCGCGGGCAAGGTCCGCAACCCGAACGCCTACTACCTGCCGGGCTCGTGGATTCCGCACTGCACGCTCGTCCACGGCGTCACCGACGCCGAACTGGTGGCGGGCTTCGGCGTGGTCTTCCCGGTCGAACCGATCCGCGCGCGGGCCCGGCGCGTGGTCGTGCTCGACACGGTGACCGAGGAGATCGAGGTGCTGGTCGAGCTGTGAGTCAGCGCCCCAGGACCGCCGACAGGAACGCCTCCACCGCGCCCCGGTAGACCGCGGGCACGGAGTCGTGCACCAGGTGGCCGCTGCCCGCGACCACCAGGTGGTGGCCGCCGCCGGGCGCCCGCACCGGAACCTGCGCCTGCTGGCCCGGCGGCATCACCGTGTGCTCCGCCTCGATCGCCAGCACCGGACACCGCACGCGCTCGACCAGCGGCCAGTAGTCCCGCGTGCCCCATTCACCCGCGATCTCGAACAGGTCGTCGATCTCGGCGATCAGGTGGTAGCCGTCGGCCCGCTCCTCGACGCACTCGGCGAAGTACGGGCCCGCCCGGCCGAAGAACTCGCGCACGTGCGCGAGCGAGGGGAACGGCACCGGCCACGCCTCGAACAGCTCGCGCCAGCCGTCGACCGTGCGGCCGTGCAGGTCGACGCCGACGTCCTCGACCACGAGCCCGCGCACCAGTTCAGGGTGCTCGGCGGCCAGCCCGATCGCGTGCAGCCCGCCCATGGAGTGTCCGATCACGACCGCGGGCGAACCCAGCCCGGCGACCAGTTCCGCCGCGTCGGCGACGAAGTCCGGTGTGCGCCACTGACCGCCGCGGTGCGGGCTGCGGCCGTGGCTGCGCGCGTCGAGGCCGACGACACGGCCGTAGGTGGTCAGCCAGCGAGCGACCGACCACCAGGTGCTCGCCCGGCCCATCAGCGCGTGCAGGAGCAGGATCGTCGGCCCCTCGCCGCCGAACTCGACCACGTCGCGCCGCATACGGGCGAGTTTGCCCGACACAACTCCCACAACACAGGACGGAGGTCATGATGGGGTCTCCCGACCAGCTTGGAGTTGCCTCGATGTCCCGGGTCGCCCCCGTCCGCGTCGCCTGCGTGCTGCTCACCGCAGTGGCGTTCAGCGCGTGCACGAACTCCGCCGAGCAGTCGACTCAGCCGACCCCCCGACCGACGCAGGCCCCCGAACCGGGACCGGGCGCGTCCGGCGGCGTCGGCGCCGACGGCCTCGGCGACCCGTACTACCCCGACGACGGCAACGGCGGCTACGACGTCACCGCGTACGCCGTGACCATCAGCTACGACCCGCCGACCAAGCGGCTGGAGGGCGACACGCTGGTCACCGCGACCGCCACGGCCGCGCTGAGCAGGTTCAACCTCGACCTCACCGGCTACGACGTGGCGTCGGTCGAGGTCGACGGCAAACCCGCGACGCTGGCCCGCGAAGGCGAGCACGAGCTGGTCATCACCCCGGCGGCACCGCTGGCCGAGGGCGCGAAGTTCGAGACCCGGGTGCGCTACGCGGGCGTGCCGGAGGTGAGCGAGGACACCGCCCTCGGCGCGGGCGGCTGGCAGTACACCCGCTCCGGCGGCGCCTTCGCCGCGGGCGAGCCGCACTCGGCGAGTAGCTGGTTCCCGGTGAACGACCACCCGCGCGACAAGGCGACCTTCCGGCTGTCCGCGCGGGTCCCGGACGGCTGGAGCGTGATCTCCAACGGCCGCGAGGAGCCCCCGGTGTCGGCGGGCGGCTGGACCACCTACACCTGGGTCGAGCCGAACCGCATCGCCACCTACCTGACCACCGTCGGCATCGACAAGTGGATCTTCGAGCGATCCCGGCTCGCCGACGGCACGCCCGTGGTCAACGCCTACGCGCCGGGCGCGGAGGACAAGAAGGGCGTGCAGGCGCGGATGCCGGAGATCCTCGCCTTCCTCAGCGGCAAGTACGGCCCGTACCCGCAGAGCGCGGCGGGCGGCATCTACCTCAACGAGAACATCGGGTTCTCCCTGGAGATCCAGGGCAGACCGATCTACGCCAAGTGGGCCGACCTGGACGTCGTCGTGCACGAACTGGCCCACCAGTGGTTCGGCAACACCGTGTCGGTGAAGAACTGGGCCGACATCTGCCTCAACGAGTGCTTCGCCTCCTACGCGCAGTGGCAGTGGGCCGAGGCCGTACAGGGCGAAGACCTCGACAACCGCTACCGCACCCAGGTCGCCCGCAACGCCCAGCGGGACCGGTTCTGGAACCGCAAGCTCTACGACATGGGCGCGGGCAACGAGTTCACGGCGGTGTACGACAAGGGCCAGCTCGCGCTGCACGCCCTGCGCAGGCAGATCGGCGACCCCGCGTTCGACAAGCTGCTCAAGGACTGGATCGCCGCCCACCAGGACGGCAACGCGTCCTGGCTGGAGTTCGAGGAGCTGGCCGCCACCGTCGCAGGCCAGGACCTGCGCCCGTTCTTCGACGCCTGGTTCCACCAGGCCGCCAAGCCCGCGGACGAGTTCCTCTACCCGGGCTCGCTGCGCAAGTAGGCTGACGGCATGGCAGTCGTGAAGATCAACGCGATCGAGGTTCCCGACGGTTCGGGGCCGGAGCTGGAGCAGCGCTTCGCCGCGCGGCTGGGCGCAGTCGAGGGCGAGCCCGGGTTCCTCGGGTTCGAACTGCTGCGGCCCGTCGCGGGCGAGACCCGCTACTTCGTCTACACCCGCTGGGAGAGCGAAGAGCACTTCCAGGCATGGATGACCGGCTCGGCAAAGGAAGCACACGCCGGACCACGAGCCAAGCCGGTCGGCACCGGGTCGAGCGTGCTGGAGTTCGAGGTCGTGCAGAGCGCCGGTCCCCGCGCGGCCGAATGAGCCCCGCCCTCGACCGCGCGGCCGAAGAACGATGAGCGTTCACGATCTGCGCGGCGCCGTCGAAGAGGTGAAGCGGCTCATTGGTGAAGCGATTGGCGGCATGGACACTGTGGCACTGCAACTTGAGGAGGCGGTAGCCGTATTGGCGATCGCGCTCGACTCATCGACTCGGACCGAAGCCAATGCCGCGCGAGCAACACTTCAGCAGGCAGCCGCATCTGTAAGTAACGCGCACGAAGCGGCAGGCGCAGCCGTGCGAGCTGCCACACAGTTCTCGGCAAGCCAATAGAATACGATGGTTTCAGTCGATGATCTAGTCGCAAGCCTGCGCGCGGTGGCGGCGCAGGCAGATGCTCTGCGCGGGGAACTTACCGTTGCGGCTGGTCAGCTCGAACAAGCGCAAGCCTTGTTCGAGCAAAGTGACCTACGGGAGCCGCAATCCGTATGCACATGCAGCGTTCAACGCTTTGCAGATAGCCAGGGAGGCTATCACCGACGCGTATCTGTTGCTTGCGGAATCTCAAGCCAGCATCGATACCTACGTTGGTCTGATCGGCGGCGCACCGGGAACAATGACCTCAACCCGCCCCACCGCCAGCCAACAAGCCCCGACACCCGACAGGAGGAGAGAGCAGGATGGATATAGCGAGCGGGAGCGACGACTCGGCCAAGACCCGGCAACCGGCCGGTTTCGACCCGCTGAAGCGCAGACCGCGCGGCGCATCGAGGACGCGAGACGCATCGAGTTGATGCGGTCACCAAAACCTTCCGGCCCAGACTGGGTCGGCCCCGACGGCACGACCTACGATGCGGTGGGCAACTTCCCTGCCAAGTATTTCGACCGGCAGTGGGGCCAACTCCGGGTGCGGATCGTGGACCACCTGCGAAAGGCTGACTATGTGCCGGTAGACGTATCGCAGTTCACACCCGAGCAGGCCGCGTGGGTGAAAGAGTTCATCGGGCCACTCGGCCCCCGAGTCTTCATAGTGGGAATGTGATGGCAGGCGACATTTGGATCACCAGGGAAACACGTTGGGCGGCGAACAGCTCGCTCTACCACTGGGTGCTCGACTTCCTCATCGACCACCTTGACGACCCCGCGACAGTGGCGGGGCTCGAAGAGATCCGAGACAACAACCTCGGCCTTGTCTGTGCCGAAGACTTCCCGTCACCCGCACGTGTCGACCTCATATCGGTGATCCGGGATCAGCTCGTGTCCGATGCCGAAACTCGCCTGCCTGGGAACATGGCCGAGCGAGACGAGTTCATCACCGAACTTCGCCGACTCGCACACCTGGCAGACATCACAGGTACACAGAAGTGATCGCGCGCGGCAGGACACTAGGCTCACCCCCATGGCAGTCGTGAAGATCAACGCGATGGAGGCTCCCGTCGAGTCGGGACCGAAGCTGGAACAGCGACTGGGTGCGGTCAATTGCAAATCGGTCGGCACCGGGTCGAGCGTGCTGGAGTTCGAGGTCGTGCAGAGCGCCGGTCCCCGCGCGGCCGAATGAGCCCCACCCTCGACCGCGCGGCCGAGCTGGTCGCCGACGCCGAGGCGGTGCTGGTGTGCGCGGGCGCCGGGATGGGCGTCGACTCGGGGCTGCCCGACTTCCGCGGCGACGAGGGGTTCTGGCAGGCGTACCCGCCCTACGCGCGGCTGGGCCTGAGCTTCGTGGAGCTGGCCGACCCGGTGCACTTCGCCCAGGACCCGGAGCTGGCCTGGGGGTTCTACGGCCACCGGCTCGCGCTGTACCGGTCGACGGTGCCGCACAGCGGGTTCGCGGTGCTGGCCCGCTGGGGCGCGCGCGTCTTTACGTCCAATGTGGACGGTCAGTTCCAGCGCGCCGGGTTCACCGCCGTTGCCGAGGTGCATGGGTCGATCCACCACCTGCAATGCCTGCTGCCCTGTCGACAGCGGGTGTGGGACGCGTCCGAAGTGGACATCGAGATCGACCCCGAGACGATGCGCGCGGTCGGCCCGCTGCCCGCGTGTCCCGACTGCGGGAACCTGGCGCGGCCCAACATCCTGATGTTCGGCGACTACGACTGGGTACCCGACCGCAGCCAGACCGCCCTCGACGAGCTGGCATCGTGGCGGCGCGGGCTGCGCGGGGCGAAGCTGGTCGTGGTGGAGATCGGCGCGGGCAACGCCGTCCCGACCGTGCGCAGGCAGGCCGAACTGGCCAGCGCCACCACCGGCGCGCTGATCAGGATCAACCCGCGCGAGCCCGAGGTCCGGCACGGACGCGGCGTGTCCCTGCCGATGGGCGCCGCCGAAGCGCTGGCCGAGATCGACGCCCGCCTACCGCCGGGGTAGCACCACCGACATCGACGCTCGCCTACGGCCGGGGTAGCGCCAGCTCGGCGAGCACCGCGTTGTGGTCGCTGCCGGGCAGGTCGTAGACCGCCGCCATCGGGACGCCGACGCGGCGGTCGACCAGGATGTGGTCGATGGTGACCGGCGGCCCGAACGGGTACTGCGACCAGGTCGGCCGCATCCCCTCGCCTGCCAGCTCGGCGCCGTCGAAGTAGCCGCGGTCGAGCACGGCGTTGAGCGCGCGGTGGTCGAGGGTGGCGTTGAAGTCGCCCGCGAGCACCCGCGGCCTGCCACTGGAGTCGGTGGACGGCAGGGCGGCGAGTTCGGCCTGCCACTGCTGCCGCGAGTACTCGCTCGACACCGGCGGCACGGTGTGCACGGACACGATCTCCAGGTCGGTCGGCCCGGACAGGTCCAGCACCGCGCCGGGCTGCTGGAACGAACTTTCCCGCTGGACCAGCACGATCTGGCGCAGCGGCACCCGGGCGAGGATCCCACCGCCCGACGCGCCCGGCTCCGCGCGCAGCACGCGGTAGGGCAGCAGGTCGGCCAGCCCCGCGGCGTCCAGCGCGGCCACCGCCTTCGGGGTCAGCTCCTGCAGCACGAGCACGTCGACCCGGGCGTCTCGGACAAATCGGACCACGGTGGCCGCGTCCGCGCGACCGAGGAACAGATTGGCCGACATCACCCGCACCCGCTGCCCGTCCGGCGCGGGCTCACCGTCGTCGAGGTAGCGCGGCACGAGGAGAACACCCAGCGACAGCGCCAGTACCAGCGCGATCAACGCCAGCAGCCTGCGCCGCAACACCAGCGCCAACAGGGCGACGACCACGCCGAACCCGGCGATGTAGGGCGTGACGGCGAGCGCGGCGACGGAGAAGCGGTTGCCGTCGAACCCGCCCAGCCGCAGCACGGTTAGGCCAAGCAGGACCAACACCAGCAGCGCGAGGAACACGGTGACCCCGCGCCTGCGCCGCCGCCGCGGCGGTACCTCTTCCGGCCACTGCTCGTGGTCCTGGGCCTCGGTCGGCTCAGTCATGCCGTCCCGCACCCGTGGTTGCCGCCGCCCCATAGGACCAGCATGCCCGAACACCGCGCCGGAAATCCGCTGGACGTGCCCCGGCCGGTCGGGAAACCTGCCGACCGTGTCCACGCCCGAGATTCCCCCACTGCACAACGACGTCGACTTCAACGCTCCGCTGTCCGACGAACACGCCCGCGGGCTGATCACCACGCTGGGCCCGCTGACCGACCGGCGGGTGGTCGACCTCGGCTGCGGCTGGGCGGAGTTGCTCCTGCGCACGCTGACCACCGAACCCACGGCAACCGGCATCGGCGTCGACCGCGACAGCGCGGCCATCAACCACGGCCGCCGCAACGCCACCGCCCGCGGCCTCGCCGACCGCGTCGAGCTGATCGCGGGCGACGCGGCGGACTGGTCCGGCGACCCGGTCGACGTACTGATCAACAACGGCGCCTGCCACGTGTGGGGCGGCGAACCGCACGCGCGCACGGTGACCGCGCTCAAGGCCCTGCACGCCCACTTGCGCCCGGGCGGCCTGCTGCTGTTCGGCGAGGGCTTCTGGCAGCGCCCACCGACCGAGGCCGAGCTGGCCGTCATGCCCATGGCCCGCGAAGAATACTGGTCGTTGGCGGACCTGGTCGACCTCGCGCAGGCCCACGGCTTCCGCCTGCTCGCGCTGAGCCAGGCGAGCCTGACCGAGTGGGACGACTTCGAATCCCGACACGGCCTGGGCTGGGAGACCTGGCTGCTCGCCAACCCGGACTCCCCGCACGCCGCCGACATCCGGGCCAAGGCGGACACCCACCGCACAGCCTGGCTGCGCGGCTGGCGCGACACCCTCGGCTTCGCCTACCTCACCCTCGTCCGCACCTGACACGGCGTGACCAGCGGCGGCAGGCGGCCGTGCCTGCGCTACTCACGCGCCGGGTCGCCGAACGGGGCACAGACAGCGTGCCTCGGCCCGCATCAGGGCACGGAAATGCCGCTCCAGACGACCCGCCGTGTCCTGATCATGGACCAGAAAGCCGACCTCGATGTTGTCGGCCAACCCCCGGTCGGTGAGATTGGCGCTGCTCAACAGGGCATGCCCGCCGTCGGCGACAACCACCTTGGCGTGCAGCGCAGCACGACCGGCGGACCGACGGTGCTCTGCGGGCCAGTGCCAGAAGGTCGCACGGTCGGCGAGGATGTCGAACGCGCCGGACCCCGAACCGGCGCGCAGCGCTCCGCCCTGCTCCACGGTGCTCTCCAGCACCAGGTCGACGCGGACGCCGCGGTCGGCCGCACCCGCCAGTTCGCGCACGACCTCGGCCACCCCGTAGGCCGCGAAACTCACCACCAGCACGCGATCGACCGCGGCGCGGATCACCTCGGTCACCACTGAACTGGTCAGCCGCACGGCCACGGCAGCACTGGTCGGTCCGCTGACGACCAGCCTCGGCCGCCTGCGTTGCGCCTCTTCGTGCGCCACCGCCGCCGCCGCGAGAGCCAGCGCCACCGCGTTTCCCGGCAACGTCGGTGCATGCGTTCGCCAGACCGAGACGAGGTGCCTCGCCACTCCGGTGAGGCCGAGTCCCGCCTGGACGTCGATCAACGCCGCCTCGACCGCCCCGGCCGGGCCCGCCGCACCGTCGAGTATCCCGCGCCACGCCCGCACCTGGGCGGTGGACAACCGCCCCGCCACGGCGGACAACTCGACGGCGAGGCTGTCGGTCATGCCGCGAAGAACCCGCAGCCGGACACGGACAGCGTGTCCACCAGCAGGGTCCGGTCGAGGTACTGGTTGCCGCGTTCACACGAGGTCTCGGCGGCGAAAAGGCAGGCGTGGCAGGCGGCACCGTAGAGCCTGCCGTGCACCCTGGGATCGTGTTCGGCGCACAGCGGGTCGCTGCCGCACAGCCGCGCGGCGTCCAGCGCCCGGTCGACGAGGGCACCGAGCCGGTCCTTGCGGCCGAGTGAGACCAGACCGCCGAGCGTCCCCTCACTGTCCGGCGCGGCGGTGTAGAGCAGCACGCCCGCCATCGGCCGCGCTCCCGTGCCCGCGTAGACGCGCTCCCCGATTCCCGAGGCGCTGTAACCGGATTCGAGCGCGAGCTCGCGGATCAGCAGGTGCGCGAACGTATGCAGCAGGACATACCGCAGCCCGGGCCAGTTGCCCGGCGGAAGACGTCGCTGTTCGCGCCATGTCTCGTGTGCGGGAATCAGCAGGCGCTGTTCCCTGGCGCGGGCGACGGCGTTGCGTTCCCACTGCGCGAGCCGGGCCTCGGCGAACTGGAGGAAGACGCCCTCGCCCCGCATCTCCGCGCACGGCACCCAGGTCGGATCCTCATCGGACAGTCTGGCGCAGCGCGGGTCGGCGCCCGCGATCTCCCCCCACTCGGGGGCGTCGATCCGGGTGAAGCCGTACAACGCGGACACCTCGCGCAGCCGGGTGACGAGTACGACCTGGTCCAACCAGCTCTGCGTACCCGCCGGGCGCTGCTCGCGGCGGGTGGTGAAGTCGGGCAGGTCGACCTCGACGCCACCGGAGAAGGTGTCCCATTCCGGGCGCAGCAGGTCGAGTTCGTCGTCCGGCCCGTCGGCGTCCTCGCCCGCGCCGAGCGCGTCGGCGCGGTCCCGGATCGCCTGCCAGACCGCGTCGACCCCGTACGGTTCAAGTTCGGACCAACAGGTCTGGGTGCGCATCAACGTCTTGGCCACGGCTTCCGGCAGCGTGGCGAGCAGGTCGAGTTGGCCCCAGAAGTCGGCGACCACCTGGCCGACGGGGTCGCTCGCGCGGGGCAGGCTGAACGCCCGCAACTGCATGGCGAACCAACTGTTGGTCGCGCCGAGGGCGAGGGTGCGGGTGGGGTTGTCGCACGGCTCGAACCGGCCGAGATGCGGGTGCCGACCGCGGCACAGGGGCAGGTTCACCTCCCCCGCCTTGCCGAACGCGTCCGACATCGCGCGGCGCTGTTTGCACTCGCACTGGACGAAGACACTGGCCGCCTCGCCGGTGGTGCCCGACTCGGTCAGCGTCAGCGAGTGGCCTTCGGTCGGTTCGAAGCCGCCGTGCACGAAGTACTGCCACGGGAAGTCGTCGAGGTGCCCGTTGTCGCAGGCGAGGACGAACCGGGCGGGCACGGCGGTCGGCCGGTTCGCACCGTTGCCCCGGCAGGTGTGCACGTAGCGCACCTTGTCGGGCTGGAAAGCGTGCCCCAGCAAGGCGAACAGGTCCGAGTCGGCCCTGGCCAGCCGGTTGCACCTGGTGTCCGAACAGCGCAGCCAGCCGGGAAAGACGCCGACCGGCACACCGGTCTTGGCCCATTCGGCGAAGACGTCCGAGGTCTCGGGGAGGGTGGGCGGCTGCCGCAGCGCCTGCACCTGGTGGCCCAGCCTGGCGCGCACGGCCGCGAGCAACCGGTCCTCCACGATCGGGGTCGCGTGTTGGAGTTCCCAGTAGTCCAGGCCCATCATCACGACCGACAGGTTCGGCAGGTCGGCCACCGAACCCACGCCGTAGGTGTGCAGGAGCTGGTTGGGGCGCAACGCGCCGACCCGGTGGATTTTGCGCTCGTCGGGCGCGCTCACCCGGCACTCCCTGACGTGGTGGGTACGGGCTCCTCGGCGGGGGCGCGAAACGGCGGCCCGGCGCCGGGCAGGTCGGCGCCGGGCAGGAGCAGCAGTTGCACGCCCGGCTCCACGTCGCGCAGCGAGGTCGGGCAGGTCCGCGGACCCCAGCGCCCCTCCTCCGGTCGGCGCAGCAGACCCGCGATGTCGTCGGTGTTGCGGGGCCGGTCGTAGGCCAGGCGACGGCCCGCGATGAACCGCTCCCGGTGCCAGATGTCGAGTCGGCTGTCCAACTCGTCCTCGATCCGGCGCTGGACCTGCCGTTCGCCGTCGACACCTGCTCGTCGGGTGAGGAACCTGACGACGTGGTCGGCCAGTTGCGAGTTGCGGTCGAAGTCCTGGGCACGGAGGTTGCCGTTGTAGGACCGCTCGGCCGAAGAACCCGGATCGGCTGATCCCCCGGCTGCTGATCCCCCTACCACGGTCAGCCCACGGACCAGGGAGACCAGGACACCAGTGAGGCCGCGGTCGATAGCCCGGTCCGCGAACGGGGTCACCGACAGCGCCTCGACGTTGCGGTAGACCGTGGCGTGGAAGTGCTCGAACCGCTCGTAGTGCGACAGGTCGCGCGGGCGGGCCCAGTTGAGCACGGTGAACACCAGGCCGGGGGCCTGGCGCCCGACCCGGCTGGTGGCCTGGATGTACTCGGCGGTGGACTTGGGCTGGTTGGCCACCACCATCACGCCCAGGCGGGAGACGTCCACCCCGACCGCGATCATGTTCGTGGCCAGCAGCACGTCGATGGGCGGCTTGCCGCGCGGCCGGGTGCCGGTGAAGGTGAGCGCGAGCTGGTCGAGCAGCGGGCGGATCTCGTCGGAGGACCGCCGCGAGGTCAGCTCCGCCAGCTTGGGGTCGTACCTGCGGGCGAGGCCGCGGGAGTCTGCCCTGGTCAGGCGGGTGGACACGTCGTCCTCGACGAGTCTGCGCATACCGCCGAGGTCGCGCAGGCTGTTGAAGTAGCCGACGAGGGTCATGTACGGATCGGTGATCTCGTTGCGGCCGTACTTGTCGTGCAGCTTCTGCGCCGCGCCGAGCACGGAGACGTACACCCGGATCAGGGTGGACTTGATCCGGATGCCGTGCGCGCAGATGCCGATGTAGCGCCGGCCCGGTTGGTCCACTGTGGAGCGTTGGCGGGCGAAGAAGTTGTCGTCGACGAGCAGGCCGGGTGGCGGGAAGACCTCGGTCCGGCGGTGGAACAGCGCGCGGATCTGCCGGTTCGCGCGGCGCACGGTGGCGGTCGAGGCGACGATCTTCGGCCGGACGAACCGGCCGTCGGTCAGCTCCCAGGACGCGAGCCGGTCGACGGCCGTCTCGTAGAGGCCGACGAGGGAGCCCAGCGGGCCGGAGATCAGGTGCAGTTCGTCCTGGATGATCAGGTCGGGCGGCCGGGCAGGCTGGGTGGCGACGATCCGCGCGGCGGGCGCACCCGCTTCGGCCGGGTGCTTGGCGCGCTCCCAGTCGGCCTTCTCCAGATCCTCGGTGAGGAAACCGTGCCGCTCGCATCGGGCGCTCACGCGGCCGAACAACGCCGCTGTCTCGCCCTTCCACGGCAGTTGGGCGAACTTGTCCACCGTCGCGATGAGCAGCGCGGGCGGGTGCCGGTAGATTTCCTCGTCCACGACGAGGACCGGGAGTCCCTTGGCGTCACCGTGGTCCGGCCCCGCGACGACACCGAACGGGCAGAACGCGTCGGGGCAGATCACGAACGTGCGCCGGTAGACCTTGAGGTCGACCTCGATGTCGCGGCCCGGCTCGATAACCGTTCCGCACCAGGGGCAACTGGTGAGCTGGTGCGGTGACCCCTGGCCGCGGGAGGGCCGTCCGGTGGACCGACGCACCTCCTTGAGCCAGTCCGCGCAGTCCCCGGTGCGGTTGGGGGTGACCCGGCCGCCCACCCAGAGTCCGAGCCGGAACGGCACGGTGCCCCAGGTCTGCTCGTCGGCACGACGCAGCATCTCGGCGGCGCAGATGAGGGTGGCGGCGCGTTCGAACTGCTGGATGGTCAGCAGCCGCAGGGTGTAGCGCATCAGCACAGCGAGGCCGAGATCGGTCCGCAGCCCACCGTGTCGCGGCTGCCGCCTGCGCACGGCCACGGTGAACGCGGTGAGCCCGAGGTATGCCTCGGTCTTGCCGCCACCGGTCGGGAACCACAGCAGGTCCGCGACGGCGCGGTCCGGGTCGTCGGCGCGGTCGGGGTGGCGGGGGTCGGCGAGCGACGGCAGGTTGAGCAGGACGAACGCGAGCTGGAACGGCCGCCACCGGCGGTTTTTCGGCTGGTTCCACTCGACGATGGCCTCGTCGAGCATCCGGTTGGGTTCTCGGCGTCTGGCCGCCGCGACCAGGGTGTGGATCCGCTGGTCTGCCATCGCCTTGTTGGCGAAGCCGAAGGCACGCCGCGCTTCCGCGTCGGTCTCCAGCAGGTCGATACCCGCCGCGATGCGGTCGGCCGCGCGGCGGGCGGCGGCCAGCGACTCCGCCGCCTGCACGCGATAGTCCACAAGAGACAGTGCGTCCTCGGTCCGCGCCTCGATCCAGTTGCGATAGCCCACGACGAGCGGGCGCAACGCCGCGAGCAGCGGTTCCGGCGGCCCGGCGGCCAGCCCCCCGAGTGCCGCCATGTCCAGTTCGACGTCGGCCAACTCCGGCAGGTCGGGGTCGGTGTCGGCGCTGGGCACGTCGGTGGCGGGCAGCTCGTGTTCCGGCACCGTCCTGGTGCTCAGCCGGACCGCCGCCATCGAGGTCTCCGTGCGGCGTTCGGCGTGGACGGCCGCGCCGTGCCCCACGGCGAACTCCGGGGCGAACCGGTAGAGCATCGCGAGGCGGCGCTGCTCGGCCCGGTCGGACTCGTCGCCGCCGGAGGGCAGCTCCGGCCTGGCCAGGAACACCTCGGCCTGATCGGGCGCGGTCGCGGCCAACTCCACTTGGAAGATCCAACTGCCCGCCGCCCGACTCTGCGGCTGCGCCTGCTGGTTCTCCAGGAACAGCGACACCAGCCAGTGCCCGTCGTGTCCGCGCACCCGGCCGCGAACCACGACATCCTGCTGCTCAACGTCGGGCGACTGCTCGGGCAGCACGCCCTCGGCCAGCTTCACGGTGACCGTGCCACCCATCGGGATCCGACGCCACACCCGGTCCGGCCCCGGCCCCTCGGTCTCCGCGGCGACCCGTTCGTACCGCCCCCACTGCGCGGTCACCGTGAGCTCGGTCGCGGCGGACGACACCGTGGTGGTGAACCCGACCGACGACAGCGCGAGGCTCGCCATGTTGGGCGCGCTGGGTTCGCGGTCGCCCTCGCTCAACTCGCCCGCCTCGGCCGCGGCCAGTTCGTCCTGGGTGTCCGGGTCGACCACGACGCCGCGCGGGGCCAACCTGCCCAGCGGATACCGGTCCAGCGGATCCTCACGCGGGAACTCCTCGTGCTCGCCGCCGAGCGGGCCGAGCAGATCGGCCAGCACGAGCCGCCGCAACTCGTCCCGGACGGTCCGGGGGTCGGGGGCGGCAAGCACGGGCAGTTCAGTCATGGCACACACGGTAGTGGGCACCACCGACAGCGGCCCGGACCGCGACCGCCCGAGCGGACGATCACTCGGTTGACCGGCGCCAGAACTCGCCAACCGACACGCTGACGGTGGCCTGCGCGATACCTCCGGCGGGCCCGACGTTTCCCCGCCTGATCACCGCACTGGTTCCTTTCGTCTCACCGGATCGACCGTTTATCGCAACCATTGATCGATCGCTGCCAACCGTGTTCTCGGGGGCCGGAATTGTCGGTGGGGTGGTCGACACTGGAGGCATGTCGGAATACGAGATCCACCACAACGACCCGGGCAGGTTCTGGTCGTCGCGTGGCCCGGAACTCGCGGACGCCCTGGTCACGACGGTGGGCCGGATTCGGGCACTGAACGCCGAAGTGCTCGACCTCGTCAGTGAACTGGGCGCCGAGGGCATTCACCGGCTCGCGGGCTATGGGTCGCAGGCGCACTTTCTCACCGCGCTGGTCCGGGTGAGTCCGCGTCAGGCGAAACGGCTGATCGGCCAGGCCGAGCAGGTGCGCGAAACCCGCACCCCGACCGGGCACAGCGCTCCGGCGCCCTTGCCTGCGACCAGGGCGGCGCTGGTGGCCGGTGTGATCGACGGAGACCATGTCGACGTCATCGCCAAGGCCATGTCCGAGATCCCCGACTGGGTCGACGCACCCGCCCGCGTCGAGTTCGAACACGCCCTCGCCGAGCGGTCCCGAACCGCCGACCCGGCCGAACTGCGCGCGGGGGCGGAGCGGATGCTCGCCGTCCTCGACCAGGACGGCCCGGAGCCCGATCATCGCGCCAGGCCGGAGCGCGGCAACACGCTGTCCTGGGCGCGGCGCCGCGACGGCCGCGTGCACGGCCGGTTCGAGCTCCGTCCGGTCGACGGCGCGACCTTCGAGACGCTGATGGAGGTCCTGGCCGCACCCCGGCGGTCGGTGGGCGACCCCAGGCAGGACGCGGTGGCTGGTGGCGAATCCGGCCAGGCCGAACCTGACCGACACCGCCCGAACCAGCACGCCGTGAACCAGAACAGCCCGAATCACAACAGCGCCAACCACCACAGCGCCTACCTAAACAGCGCCAACCAGAACCGCGCCGACCTAAACAGCGCCAACCGAAACAGCGCGAGCCAGATCGGCGCGTACGAGGGCCGTCCGGGCGCGAACGGCCCGAATCCGGGGCACCGGGACGAGCGAAGTCGGGCGGAGCGCAACGGCGACGCCTTCGCCGAGGTCTGCCTGCTGGCTTTGGGCTGCCACGACCTGCCCAGCGAGGCCGGGGACCGCCCGCACCTGCACCTCACCGCCAGCGTCGACACGCTGCGCCGGCAGACCGGGCAGGCCCTGCTCGACAACGGTGTCGCCGTGTCGGCCGCCGAGTTGCGGATCAAGGCCTGCGACTGCGCCGTCATCCCGTATGTCATGGGCGGTGCGTCCCGCCCGCTCGACGTCGGGCGGCTGCGCTACACCATCCCCAGTCACCTGCGCCGCGCCCTGATCCTGCGTGATCAGGGCTGTGCCCATCCGGGATGCGACCGCAGGCCCCGGTCCTGCCACGGCCACCACATCCGGGAGTGGGCCCTCGGCGGGCGTACCGGGCTGGACAACCTCGTACTTCTGTGCGACCGCCACCACCGGCTGGTGCACAACAGCGAGTGGAAGGTCGCGATCGTGGCCGGATTGCCCGAGTTCACGCCCCCGGCCTATCTCGACCCGACCAGGACGCCGCTGCGCAACACGATCCACGCCAGAGCGGCGTAGCCCACCCGCGCAGGTCGGTCACTCGGTTTCGTCGGACTCGTCGGACTCGTCGGACTCGTCGGACTCGTCGGTGAGCCAGACGAGCCAGGCGGTGACGTCGTCGTCGGCCAGCAGGCGACAGGCACGCTCGGGTGTGCGCAGCGACATCCGAATGTTGTCACCGATGGTGATCACCTCGACGTGGCTCGCGAAGGCCATCCCCCAGGCGGCGATCCAGATCTCCTCCCGGTCGCCCTTCTCCTGGACCACGGCGAACACGCGCGGGGCCCCCTCGGCGACCAGCTCGCTCAGCTCGGCGGCGAACTCGGTCTCGTCGTCCGCGAGCGGCTGACCTGCTGTGGCAATCATGCGCGCCTCCACACTTGGTGCCGATGCGATCACCGGCTGTTAGCGCTAGAGTGGACCGAAAGCGGCTAGTACGAAAGTGGAACTCCCACACTTCACCCATTTGGAGGCAAATCGTGAGTCAGGACGAGAGCGCGGCGGTCGGTGGTGACGGGCCGGTCGGTGGTGGCGGAGCGGCCGTCGAGAACGGGACTGCCGTCGACAGTGAGGCTGTCACCGACAATGGGACAGTCGACGCTGGTGGGTCGGTCAACGCGACCGTGCGGCGGTGGCAGCTCACCGAGACGCTGCGGACGTTGCGCGAGAAGAACGACCTCACCATGGACCAGGCCGTGGAGCGGCTCCAGGCGCTCGGCGGCAAGTGGTCGCGCTCGAAGATCAGCCGGATCGAGAACCGCGAGCAGGGCGTGAAGGACTACGACGTCGAACGGCTGCTCGACGTCTACGGCGTGTCCGACGCCGGAGTGCGCGACTGGGTGCACGGGCTCGCCGCGCGGGCCGACGAACGCGGCTACTGGCTGGCGATCCGCAAGGACCTGCCCGAGGACTTCCACGGCCTGCTCAACGTCGAAGCGGCCCTACTCGCCCGCCGCCAACTGGAAACCATGGTCGTCCCCGGCCTGCTGCAAACCGCCGACTACACCCGAGCCCTGATCACCGGCGCGAACCCCGGCATGGCGTACGAGGTGATCGAGCGGCGAGTACTGGCCCGCGCCGCCCGGCAGCGGGTGCTCACCCGCCCGGACCCGTTGCGCTATCACGTGATCCTCGACGAGACGGTGCTGGAACGCCCCATCGGCACCCCGGCCGTGATGCGTGGCCAACTCAGCAGGCTGGTCGACGCCGCCGAGGCCGAACACACCACTATCCAGGTCTTGCCGAAGGCAACGGGCGCAAGCCCGGCGGTCGACGGGTCGTACTCGATTCTGACCCTGCCGGAGCCGATCCCGGAGGTCGGATACACGGAAGGCCCAGGTGGCGCGGTCTACATCGAGGACCGCATCGAAGTCGGGATGTGTCTGGAGCGCTGGGGCATCCTCACCGGCCGGGCATACTCGCCCGCCGACTCGCTGGCCCTGATCAGGAGCACTGGTAAGACTTACGAATGATCCCCACCGAGAGGAGCATTCGATGACGGCTGAGGACAGCGTGGCCTGGCGCAAGAGCAGCTTCTCTGGGAGTGGCGGCACGGGCGGCGGCGACTGTGTGGAGGCGGCTCGGCTCGACCGCGACCGATTCGCCCTGCGCGACAGCAAGAACCCCGACGCCGCCACCCTCCAGGTGTCCGGCACCGGCATGACAGCGCTGCTGCGCGAGCTGACCGCAGGCCACTGATCCACACCTGCACCCACCGCCGAGTCGCCCACCCCAGGGCGACTCGGCGTCCGGGCCTTAGAACAGCGCGCCGTCCGGCTTGAACAACCCGCCGTCGAGCAACAGTTCCCCGTCGGCGGCCGAAACGACCTTGCGCCTGCCCTTGGTGTGCAGACCATCGCGCACTTCCTGGTCGTAACGCTCGAAATTCAGTTCCAGCAACCGGTCCAGGATCTCGGTCCGCACCCCCGGCTCGATGGTGAACCGCCGCCCCTGCCGGGTGTCGTGGAACCCGTGCCCGAGATCGAGATCAGTCCACCCGTAGGCGGCGGCCACCGAGTTGTCCACCTCGGTGTGAATCTCCCGCAACCGCCGCACATCCTCCCCGCTCTGTGTCTCGTCGTGCACCAGGTTGTAGAGCTTCGTCAACCCCAACTCCTGCCCCAGCATCACCCCCCGCCGAAACGTATGCAGCTCCTCCCCCACCCGATCCATCCACTCCGTCAGTTCCGGCTGCGGAAACGTCTCAAACCCATCAGACGGCGTATACCGAGCATCGGTCCGCAGGGTCGACTCCCCCTTGGTGGTCCACCACGTGAAATGCACACTGCTCGACAACAAACTCAAATACCCATCCCGCTCCGTCGCGAACACACCAAGCGCATGCGAGAAGACCTGCCCGGTAGGCACCCACACGGGCAAACCAGTCTTGCTGACCAACGCGATCACCAACACCCGCTCAAGCCCGGCAATGGCCTTGTAAAGGCCAGTAGCGCGCTCGGCGAACTGCCACCATCGTTCACGCCGAACCTTGCGACTGTTCTGTGCCCGGATTGGCTTCACATCCCGCTCCACGATCGCGAAGCAATCGGGGTACTCGGCGGCTCGCGGTTCGGTCCAGTCGTGGAAGTTGATCACCCATCGGGTGGGCGATCCGTCATGCTGGGAGTTCAGGTCTTCGCCGTTGAGGTAGGGGAACAGCACCTCCCGGTTGCGCGGATCGCGATCGATGAGATCACGCGCCTGCGCTGGTTCAAGTACGAAACCGCTCCCGAGCACGATGCTGCCCTGAAATGACTTGCCGCTGTTTCGGGCCAGGCGGTGGGGGTTGCCAGAGACTCGGGACTGCTGGTCCAGGGATGGGGTGATGCCTTGGACCTGTCTGCCGTCCAAATGGAACGGTTCGTCGTCATGCGGGTGCCCGACCCAGAGCAGGGAAACCTCCAGCGACGCCGTCCCTGGCCAGGGCTGGGATTTCACCGCTCGGTAGATCCGCCATCCGATGCCCACCGCCTGGTCGAGGCCGATCTCGCGGGTGTCGCCCTGAGCGATGGTGTTGGTGGCGATGATGCCGACCCGGCCGTGTCGGGCGATTTCCAGGTCGCGCAGCAGGAAGTAGGAGCACAGGTCGGCGCTGCCGCGCTTGCCGTTCGCGAGCCGGTCCACCAGGTACTCGCGCACGTCCTGGCCGATGGAGCCGGTGAGCCGCTGGCCGCCGATGAAGGGTGGGTTGCCTACTACGGCGTCGAAACCGTTGTCCCGCATGACCTCGGGGAACTCCAGAGGCCAGTGGAATGGGCGCACCGCTTGGGATCGGTGGCCGGTCAGCCACTTTCCGATGTTCTCCTTGAGGTGTTCTTCAACGCCCGGGTCCGGGTTCGGGCGGGCGTAGAAGCCTGCCTCCTCGGCGATGCCGCTCAACCTGTCCCGGTAGCGGTCCTCGCCCTGACCGGCCGTGCTCAACGCGGCGGCGACCACGCCATCGGCGATCAGCCGCAGCCGGGCGGTCGCCTGGTCCGCGCGGTCCAACAACGCCGTCTTGTCGTTGATCTGGGTCAGGTCGTCGGCGGTGCTGGCCTCGATCCGTTGGCGCAGTTCGGTTGCCTCCGCCAAGGCCGGGCCGAGGAAATCGCCGATGTGGCCCGCCGTGCGGATCGCCGAGTCCCGGCCGCCTTCGTCCGGGTTGAGGTGGAACATCTCGACCTGGCGTTCGGTGAGGACGCCGATCAGGGAATCGCCGCAGCGTAGGGCGTGATCCAGGAAGCCGAACGGCTTGTTCCTGGCCAGGGTGACCAGCCACATCGACAGCTTCGCCAGGTCCACCGCCATGTCGTCCCGATCGACACCGTAGATGCATCGGGCGGCGATCTTGCGCAGGGCGGCCAACTTCACGTCCTCGACCGTGCCCACCACGTCATCCGGTGTGCCGTCGCGCTCCCACGCCTGCACCAACCGGTCCGCCAGGTACCGGCAGGCCGCGACCAGGAACGCGCCGGAACCCATCGTCGGGTCGCAGACCTTGAGGGACAACAACTCCGCCGCCGTGCGGAGCCGGAACACGCCAGGCGCTTCGCGGAGGTAGACCAACGGCGCCAGGGTGTGTTCGACAACCTCCATCGCCAACAGGCGCGGCGTGTAGTGGGTACCGGTCGACCGGCGGTCGCCGACCTGGGTGAACAACACCGAACCCGCCGGGTACACCGTGGGCTGCTTGCGCAGGTCCGCGCGCAGCAGGCCCCAGAACGGGCGAACCCGGTCGGCCAGCGCACTGTCGTTGTCGCAGGCGGCATGCAGCGCCGCCGACTGCGCCGGGGTGGGGCGGGCGGCGAGCGCCTTGTCCACCTGCTTCACCGTCAGGTCGCATTCGGACTTGAGCCACGCGCGCCACTTGTCGTCGGCCTGGGTGGCCTGTTCTTCGCACTGGGCAAGGGAAAGCTCCGGCTCCAGCTTGCCGCCCAACCCCAGGTACGGCTCGGTGACCCGCAGGCAGGAGAACTCCAGCAGGCCCTCGTACACGTGCCCGATCTGCTCGACATCGAGACCCGTGTAGCTCAGCCGCTCGGCGGCCTTCGTCCGGTGCCGCAACAACAGCAGCGCGTCCAGGATCTCGTGCACCACCCGGTCGGTCACCGCCGCGCGCGCGAGCCACGGGTGCGCCTTCGGATCGAACAGCGAGCCGCCGTGCGCCGGGATACGCAGATCCGGGTGCTCGCAACCACCGTGCACGGCGGCGAACGTGGCGAGCAGGCGCGGCCACGCGGCGCTGCGCCGATCGCCCAACTCGTCGCCGAAAAGATCGCGGGCCTCGGCGAGTTGCCGGTACAACGTGGTCACGGCGTAGCCGTCGGCGTACACCGGGTCCTTGATGGGCAGCAACTCGCGCTGCTCGGCGTAGAGCAGGAACACCAGGCGCATCAACGTGGTCAGCGAACCCCGGTACAGGTCGCGGTCGCTGACCCCGCCCAGGACCGCGCCGCCGGACTCCCGGTCGAGCCGCGCCAGTTCGGCCACGAACAGCTCCACGGCCTGGCGCACCTGGCCACCGAGCGTGGTGGTGATCTCCGACTGGGCGTCGGCCGTGCGCGCGAACAACGCCGCGAGACTGTCGGTGACCGTGCCGTCAACCCGCTTCGGCGCGCGCAACACCCTGGTCGAACCGAGCAGGGTGGCGAAGGCACGCAGCAGGATCGGCTCCTCCTGCCACAGGTCGGCGTCGAACTCCGCGACACTGGTCGGGCCGCCGCGCACCGCGTGCACCAGCACCCAGAACCGGCCATCGGTCAACAACGCCAACGGAACCGCGCTGTCGCGGCACACCCTGGCGGCGTCCTCGGCCAGCCCGGAGAGCCGGGTACCCGGCGGGCGGCGGTAGAGGTGCAGGCGGATCGCCCGGCTGCCGTCGGGGTCGGGGCCGAACGCGACCTGGTCCGGCCGAAGCGCACCGAATGTGAGGCTCGTCTTCCCCGTGTCGTGCAGGATCGCGGGCGAGTAGCGGAGCAGCTCACCCAGCACCAAGTCCTGCCAGGCCGTCGCCAGGGTCGCCGGGTCCGCGTCGAACTCGCCCCACGCCTGCCGAATCCGCTCGCGCATCGGCTGCGCGACGGTCTCCAGACCGGTCGGGAACACCTCGGTCAACACGGGCAGCGTCAGGAACGGGCCGGTCGCGGCGAGCAGGGCCAGCCACTCGGCGTGCTGCTCGGGCACGCTCGGCGGCTTGGGCTTGCCTGCGAAAGGGCCCTTGTTCTTGTTGTGGGACTTGGCGGTCCGGGCATTGGTGGGCGCGGTCATCGGGCGCCTCCGCGCTGCGCGAGGTCCCGCTCGGCCTGCCGGGCGATGGCGGCGGGGACCAACAGGGTGACCGCGACCGGGAACCAGCGGGTGGTCGGATCGGCGTAGCGGTTGCGCAGCGCGCGGATCTCGTCGTCGCGCTGCTGCGGAATCGCGGTCAACCGGGCCCGCAGCGCGTCATGGTCGGTGCGCAACTGGCTGCGCTCCCCCTCATCGATCTCGAACAGACTCGGCTGCCGCCAGCGGTCCACCTCACCCAACGCGGTCACAATCGAGCTCTCCAACTCGGCCAAGACCTTGGTGACTGCCGTGATCTCCTCCTCGCAGCGATCCCGCAGCAGCGCCCGCATCGACCGCAACCGCTGATCGGCACGGGTGTTGAGCGACCTGGCCAGCGGGCCGGACAGCGCGGGCCACAGCTCGGTCAGCTTCTCTCGCATCGCCGCCGCCGGCGCATCCGACGCGGCGCTCAGCAGCGCGGTGACGTCGTCCACCTTGCGCAGCGCGGAAAACCGACCCGCCTCGATCAACCCGCCCGCCGACACGATCTCCTCGTGCAGGCGGGTGCCGTCCGCGCCGGTGACGACCACCCGGCCGTGCGCGATGACGGCGGGCACCCGCAGCTCGTCGCCGGGCACCACGCGGGCGGTGATCCGGCGCAGCTTCGCCACCGTGGCCCCACCCTGGACTCGGGACTGCGCCCACAACTCGGCGCGCAACAGCCGCATGCACATCTGCACCAGCCGGTGCCCGAGGTGCAGCAACACCACATCGGTGCGGTCGCCGACGGCCTCCTGGTCGAAACTCACCGGCCGCTCCACCCCGGTGACCGGGTGGTGCAGGCCGTCGTTGCGCGCCGACGCCCACGCGCCGGGCAACTGCGGCAGCCGGTAGACCTCGCCGGTGAACCCGGCCGGGGGTGCCGCCGCGCGCAACTCCTGGCGGTGGGCCAGCTTCAGCGCCGTCGCCACGACCCTGCACACCGTGTGCGGGTGCAGGTTCAGCTTGGCCCGGCTGCCCGCGAGTTCGTCGGTGAGCTTCTGCAGATCCCTGGCCAGGTCGCGGTCGACCTTGAGTCGCGCCCGCTTGCCGCGCTGGGCGATCTCCACGTCGGCGGTCTGCCAGTCGGTGCGTTCGCCGGTCATCTTCTGCTCGATCTGCGCCGCGACAACCTCGCCCGCGCTGCCCAGGTCTTCCCGGATCTGGTGCACCTTGCGGACCGCGACCTCCAAAAAGGACAGTTCGTCCTCCAGCGACCCCTCGGCGAAACTCACGTCCTGCCAACCCGATGGCACGAAATGGTGCACCTCGACGACCGGCGCGGGCTGGCCGTGCCGATCGACCCGGCCGTTGCGCTGCTCCAACCGGTTCGGGTTCCACGGGATCTCCCAGTGCAGCACCCGGTGGCAGTGCCGCTGCAGGTTGATGCCCTCGCTGGCGGCGTCGGTGGCGAGCAGAATGCGCACCGGGTCGAGCGACGGGTGCTCGGTGAAAACGTTCTTGATCCGCTCCCGCTCGTCGCGGTCCTGCCCGCCGTAGAGCAGGGCGATCCGCTCAGGCGGGTAGCCCGCGACCAGCAGCCGCTCGTGCAGCCACCGATGGGTGTCGCGGTACTCGGTGAACACGATGATCCGCTCGTCGGACTCGCCGTCCGGGGCGATGATCGGCGCCAGGTGGGCCAGCAGCGCGGCGAACTTGCGATCCGGGCGATCCTGCGCGCCGCGCGCCCAGTCGCGCAGCTTCTCCAGGGTCGCCTTCTCGTGCGCGGACAGCGGTTCGGCGTGCCCGCGCGCCACACTCAGCGCGTCGCTCTCGGCTTGCCGGTAGTGGACACCATCGGCGTCGTCCTCCTCGGCAGCCTCGTCCACCCGCTCGATCAACACCGGCAGCGCGGCGGGCGTGGACTTCGCCGTGGGCTTGTTCGACATGGTGGCCAGGTGCACGTCTACGGTCTCGGCGAACGCCTTGGGCGAGGAGAACAACCGGCGCTTGAGCAGCGTCGTGACGAAGTCGGCCGCCGCCCGCCCGCCGGACCCACCCGCTGTGTCCCGGCGGCTCTTGGCGTAGGAGCGCAGCAGGTCGTGCGCGCGGCGCTCGTCGTCGGAATGCTCAACCTCCAAATAGGACAGTTCGCGGGTGCCGAAGTACGGCGTGCCGTCCCAGCGGGGCGGCAGCTCGCTCTTGAGCCTGCGCACCATGGCGCGCTTGAGCTGGTCCTCGGTCGGCTTCACCCCGCGCGCGAACCGCTGGTCGTCGAGGAGCTCCAGCAGCGCGGTGAACGACTCCAGGTAGCCGTTGTGCGGGGTGGCGGACAGGAACAGCCGGTGCTCGCAGTGCGGCGCCAACGTGCGGATCGCCGTGGTGCGCCGCGAATCGACCGCGTAGCGGCCCCGACCGGACGGCGCGCACGTGTGCACCTCGTCCACCACGAGCAGATCGAACTTTCGCGGATACGTCGGGGCCACGGGCAGCAGCTCCCGCAGCAGGCGCAGCGGCCGGTCACGCTTGAGCCAGTCGACACTGACGATCAGCCGGGGGTAATGGCTCCACGGGTTGGTGTGCGGGCCACGTGAGCGGCGCAACTGGCGCAACAGATCGGCGTCGACAATGCGGAACTCCAGACCGAACTTGTCGCGCATCTCGTCGCGCCACTGCAAGGTGAGCCCGGCCGGGCAGACAATCAGCATCGTCCTGGCGCGGTGGCGCAGCGCGAGTTCCTGCATGACCAAACCGGCCTCGATGGTCTTGCCCATCCCGACGTCGTCGGCGATCAGCAGGTTCGTGCGTGGCATGGACAACGCCCGCACCACCGGGTCGAGCTGGTAGTCCTCGATCTGGATGCCCGAGCGGAACGGCGCCTGCAACGCGCTGGTGTCCGCCGAGGCGATCGCCCCCCACCGCACGGCATCGAGGAACGCGTCGAGCTCGGCGGGCTCGTCGAAGCCGTAGTCCGGGCCGGGCAGGACGGTCGACTCGTGCACGACGGCACCGATCTCCAGCTCCCACACCACCCGCAGCTCCTCGTCCCGGGCGTCGTCCTCGATGCTCATCAGGCGCACGAGGTGGGTGGGCAGCGCGGTGAGAACCCCCGGGTCACTGCTGGCGATCTCGCTCCGCACGACCTCCGAGGTGATCCACTGGCGGTTGCGAACCGTGACAAGCTGGCCCTGCGCGGGCACCACCACGTCCTCGACACCCGCACCCACATTCGTGTCCGGGTCCCTGTCCGCACCGACGACGCTGGTCAACACCATTCCCCTCGTTTCGTCACACGCACTCGACTACTTGAATACCATGGGTGAGCTCGCCAGTCGCCGACACAGCGGGGAGGACCAGCGCGGTGCCACGGCTGTCTATCGCCAAAGACTTCCTGCCTGGTTACACGAAACTTGAAAAATCCGTGCAGAAGGCGGTGCTCGACGCGCTCGGCAAGTTCGCCGAACACACCCATGCCGGCCTGCACCTGGAGAAGCTGCGCAACCCCAAAGACTCGCGCATCCGCACCATCCGCATCACCGAATTCTGGCGCGGCGTCGTTCTCGCCCAGGGCAACGGCGAAGACTATCTGCTGGTGACGGTGCTGCCGCACGACAAGGCCAATGCCTACGCGGTGAGCAGGAAATTCTCGGTGAACATGGCGATCGGCGTGCTGGAGGTCCGGGACCAAGACGCGCTGGACAGCTTCGGACCGGCCCTAAGGCAGGTCGCGGACGCGACCGAGACCCGACTGTTCGACGCGGTCAACGACACCGACCTGATTCGACTCGGAATCGATCGCGAAGTCCTGCCGCTGGTCCGGCTGCTCACCGCCGAGAACCACCTCACCGCGCTGGCCACACTACTGCCCGAACCGCAGTACAACGCGCTGCTCGCGCTGGCCATGGGGATGACTCCCGAGGAAGCCTGGCAGGAGATCAGCGCCTACCTTGCCGACGCCGAAGCCCCGGCCGAGATCGACCCGGACGACCTGGCTACCGCGATCGAGCGCACCCCGGACCGGTACGCCACGGTGTCTGGACCGGACGAACTCGCCGAGATCCTCGCCCACCCGTTCGCCGCGTGGCGGACGTTCCTGCACCCGCGCCAACGCCGCGTCGCGTATCGGGCGTCGCATCGCGGACCGGTGCTGGTCAGCGGCGGCGCGGGCACCGGCAAGACCGTCGCCGCGCTGCACCGGGCGGCGTTCCTCGCCCAACGCCTGCCGGTGGGCACGGGCGCCGGCATCCTGCTCACCACGTTCACCCGCAACCTCGCCGACGCCTTGGCCGACCAACTCCGGGTGCTGGTCGCCGACGACGCGGTCCGCGCCCGCATCGAGGTCGTCAACGTGGACCGGCTGGCCTACCAAGTGGTCAGCACCGCCACCGGGACCAACCCCGAGATCGTCGCCGCCAGCCGGTACACGGGGCTCTGGCAGTCGGCGAGCGCATCGGTCGGCGGCACCCTCACCCCGTCGTTCCTCCAGCGCGAGTGGGAGCAGGTGATCCTCGCGCAGGCGCTGCCCGACCGCGACGCCTACCTGGCCTGCGAACGCAAGGGCCGGGGCCGCCCGATCAACGCCGTGACCCGGGGGCAGGCGTGGACCGCGATCTCCGCGGTGCTCGACAACCTGCGGCAATCGGGGCAGCGCACCCACCTTCAGGTCGCGAACGACGCCGCCGACATCCTTGCCGAGGGCGCCCGCGCCCGGTACCGACACGTCCTGGTCGACGAGGGCCAAGACCTACACCCGGCGCAGTGGCGGCTCCTGCGCCGCGCCGTCGCGAGCGGTCCCGACGACCTGTTCGTCGTCAGCGACCCACACCAGCGGATCTACGACAACCGGGTGTCCCTCGCCGCCCTGGGCATCGAGGTGCGGGGCCGCAGCAGCAGGCTGACCGTCAGCTACCGCACCACCCAGGAGATCCTCGCGTGGTCAGTGCGGATGCTGGGCGGCAAACCCGCTGAGGGACTCGATGACACCGCCGACGCGCTCGACGGATACCGCTCTCCGATGCACGGTGGCAGACCGGTGATCCGCGGGTTCCCGGACTGGGCGACCGAACTGGCCGCGATCGTCGAGCAGGTGCGCACCTGGCTAGCCGCGGGCGTCGAAGCGCACGCCATCGGCGTCACCGCCCGGACCAGCACGCGGGTCAAGGACATCCGCGCGGCCCTCGACGCCGCCGCGATCGCCAACGCCACGCGCTCGAACGCGGACGCGGTGCAGGTCGGCACCATGCACGGGATGAAAGGCATGGAGTTCCGCTGTGTCGCCGTCGCGGGCATCGACGCGGGCTCGGTCCCGGCGACGGCGGCGATCACACCGCGCGCCGAAGACCCGACAGCATACGAGCAGGACACCCAACGGGAGCGCTGCCTGCTGTTTGTCGCGTGCACCCGAGCCCGCGACGCACTGCACGTGTCGTACTCCGGTGCCCCCAGCCACTTCCTGACCTGACCCGCTGGCCCACACACGACGGCGGCGGCCTTCCGGAGAAGGGCCGCCGCCGTCGGTCGTCGCGTCAGGTCACTCGCCGACAGCCTCCGGGCTCTCGCCCGGGTCGGAGCTGCCACCGGAGGCGGTCAGTTCGACCGGCGGCACGTCGGGCACCTTGGTCGGCTTGGGCTCGCCGCGGAAGGTGAACTTCGCCTTGTCCGCGGTCGACTCCTCGCCGTCCCACTCGTCGACGTCGGTGATGATGATCTGGCCGGGCTTGATCTCCCCGAACAGGATCTTCTCCGAGAGCTGGTCCTCGATCTCGCGCTGGATCGTGCGCCGCAGCGGCCGCGCGCCCAGCACCGGGTCGAAGCCGCGCAGCGCGAGCAGCGCCTTGGCCTTGTCGGTCAGCTCCAAGGCCATGTCCTTGTTCTTGAGCTGCTTCTCCACCCGGGTGATCATCAGGTCGACCATCATGATGATCTGGTCCCTGGTGAGCTGGTGGAACACGATGATGTCGTCGATACGGTTGAGGAACTCCGGCCGGAAGTGCTTCTTGAGCTCGTCGTTGACCTTGTTCTTCATCCGCTCGTAGTTCGAGCCCTGGTCGTTGCCGCTGGTGAAGCCGAGGCCGACCGCCTTCGAGATGTCCTGGGTGCCCAGGTTGGAGGTGAAGATGATCACGGTGTTCTTGAAGTCCACCGTGCGGCCCTGACCGTCGGTCAGGCGGCCGTCCTCCAGCACCTGCAGGAGGGTGTTGTAGACCTCCTGGTGCGCCTTCTCGATCTCGTCGAACAGCACCACCGAGAACGGCTTGCGCCGCACCTTCTCGGTGAGCTGGCCGCCCTCCTCGTAGCCGACGTAGCCCGGGGGCGCACCGAAGAGCCGCGAGGCGGTGTAGCGGTCGTGGAACTCGCCCATGTCGATCTGGATGAGCGCGTCGTCGTCGCCGAACAGGAAGTTCGCCAGCGCCTTGGACAGCTCGGTCTTGCCGACACCGGACGGGCCGGCGAAGATGAACGAGCCGGACGGGCGCTTCGGGTCCTTCAGACCCGCCCGGGTGCGGCGGATCGCCTGGGAGACAGCCCGGACGGCGTCCTCCTGGCCGATGATCCGCTTGTGCACCTCGTCTTCCATGCGGAGCAGCCGGGTGGTCTCCTCCTCGGTGAGCTTGAACACCGGGATGCCGGTCCAGTTGGCCAGCACCTCCGCGATCTGCTCGTCGTCCACCTCGGCGACGACGTCGAGGTCGCCGTCCTTCCACTGCTTCTCCCGCTCGGACTTCTGCCCGAGGAGCTGCTTCTCGGTGTCGCGCAGCTTCGCGGCCCGCTCGAAGTCCTGGGCGTCTATCGCCGACTCCTTCTCCCGGCGCACGTCGGCGATCTTCTCGTCGAACTCGCGCAGGTCCGGCGGCGCGGTCATCCGGCGGATGCGCATCCGCGCGCCCGCCTCGTCGATGAGGTCGATCGCCTTGTCCGGCAGGAACCGGTCGTTGATGTACCGGTCGGCCAGGGTGGCGGCGGCGACCAGCGCGGCGTCGGTGATGGTGACGCGGTGGTGCGCCTCGTAGCGGTCGCGCAGGCCCTTGAGGATCTCGATGGTGTGCTCCAGCGACGGCTCGCCCACCTGGATCGGCTGGAAGCGGCGCTCCAGGGCCGGGTCCTTCTCGACGTACTTGCGGTACTCGTCGAGGGTGGTGGCGCCGATCGTCTGCAGCTCACCGCGGGCCAGCATCGGCTTGAGGATCGACGCGGCGTCGATCGCGCCCTCAGCGGCACCCGCGCCGACGAGGGTGTGGATCTCGTCGATGAACAGGATGATGTCGCCGCGGGTCTTGATCTCCTTGAGCACCTTCTTGAGGCGCTCCTCGAAGTCGCCGCGGTAGCGCGAACCGGCGACCAGCGAACCGAGGTCGAGGGTGTAGAGCTGCTTGTCCTTGAGCGTCTCGGGCACCTCGCCCTTGACGACCATCTGGGCCAGCCCCTCGACCACGGCGGTCTTGCCGACGCCGGGCTCGCCGATGAGCACCGGGTTGTTCTTGGTGCGCCGCGACAGCACCTGCATGACCCGCTCGATCTCCTTGGAGCGGCCGATGACCGGGTCGAGCTTGCCCTCGCGGGCCGACGAGGTCAGGTTGCGGCCGAACTGGTCGAGCACCAGCGACGACGACGGCGTGCCCTCGCCGCGCCCGCCGGTCTCGGTCGACTCCTTGCCGCCCTGGTAACCGGACAGGAGCTGCAGCACCTGCTGGCGGACCCGGTTGAGGTCGGCGCCGAGCTTGACCAGCACCTGGGCGGCGACGCCCTCGCCCTCACGGATCAGGCCGAGCAGGATGTGCTCCGTGCCGATGTAGTTGTGGCCGAGCTGCAGCGCCTCGCGCAGTGACAGCTCCAGGACCTTCTTCGCCCTCGGGGTGAAGGGGATGTGCCCGCTCGGGGCGTGCTGGCCCTGGCCGATGATCTCCTCGACCTGCTGCCGCACGCCTTCCAGGGCGATCCCCAACGACTCAAGCGCCTTTGCGGCGACACCCTCACCCTCGTGGATCAAGCCCAGGAGGATGTGCTCGGTGCCGATGTAGTTGTGGTTGAGCATCCTGGCCTCTTCTTGGGCCAGGACGACCACCCGCCTCGCGCGGTCGGTGAACCTCTCGAACATTCGCACTCCCTGACTGCTGCGCCGGCGGCCCTTCTCCACTTCCTTCTAGTGGATTCAGCACCGTGGGACCACTGTAGTAGGCCCGGCCGCGGCTCTCAGTGCCACTTCCGACCGAACCCGGTACCGCTTGCTTTCCCGACGGTCCCTTCGTCCTACCAACGTGCGGTGACCGGGTCGGATTCCGCAATGGGTTGGTTGTCCGCTCAGCGCGAACACGACGCCGCCAGTCGCGTTCGTGCTCTTCCCACTCCCTGAGCCGACAGGCGCGTGTCAGCGCCTGAAGGTAAGGTAAGGCAAGCCTCACTAATACTGCCGGGGAAGGAGGGGCCACCCATGTGGAGCAGCGTGCGCCCGTCCGATACCGACGCAGCGTGGCGATGACCGCCGGGTACAGCCTCGCAACAGAGGCCCGCGACGGCCAGGCGTATCTGGCGGCTTCGCTCGACCGGGTGAATTCCTTGCAGACCCGCGCGGAACTGCGGTTCGGTCTGCCCGCGGCGGCCGGCCGCTGGGCCACCTGCGCCGACGTCCTCGGGACTCCGGGCGCCATCGCCCACTGGCGCGCGGGCCTCGCGGGCTGGCTGCGCGACAAGTACGCAGATTCACCCGATCAGACGACCGCCAGCTACCTGATGACCTGGTATCTGACGATCCCCGGCTACGTCGCGGGGCTGCTGTTCCACCATGAGCGCCGGGTGCCGTCGCTGCGGCCTGCCGACCTCGCGTTCCGAACGGCCGAGCCGCGCCCGCACCCGGCCGCCATCGCGGTGCTCTCCCCCAGGTTCGCCTGCCTGCCCAGCGACCCGGCCGCGGGCACCCGGTCGGCCACCGTCGTCGCCGACGAGCAGGCGCTCGCCGCCGTGCTGCGCGGCCGGTTCACCGCGCACGCCGCCCGGTTCATCGCCGTGTACGCCCCGCAGGTGCGCCTGGGCAAGCACATGCTGTGGGCCGCCGCGACCGACGTGCTGGACAACGCGCTGTGGCTCGCGGGTCGCTACGGCGGCGACGAGGGAGCGGGCGTCCTCGACGCCGCGCTGGTCCTCGGCGCGGGCGGGGCGCCGTTCACCTCCGCGCCGTTCACGTCAGGGTCGACCCTGCGGCCGGTGACCGACGAGACCGGACCGACCCGGTGGACGCGCAGGCGGGAGAGCTGCTGCTTCCACTACCTGCTGGAGAACGGCCAGGGCCCGTGCGCGACCTGTCCGCGGCTCAGCCGCAAGGACTGATTGCGGGCAATGGTCGATACCAATTGCGCCCGGCGGACAAAGTACGGCGGATTACCCGCACCCCGCGCCGACCGGGTGACGCAGCTAACAAATACCGCGTGAATCCGCAAGGGGCTGCCGCCCGGAGGGTCGGCAGCCCCTTTGCGACAGCGTCAGGCCTGCTCGTTGTAAGCGTCCAGAACCTCGGACGGGATTCGACCCCGGTCGGACACCTTCATGCCCTGCTTGCGGGCCCACTCGCGAATTGCCTGGTTCTGCTCGCGGTCGGCGGATGCGGTACGCGGAGCGCGGCCCGCGGTTACCTTCACCGCGGCACGCTTGCGTCCACCGGAACGGCGGGCGTGGTCGACGAAGTCGGCGAGTGCGTCGCGCAGCCGCTCCGCATTGTCCGACGACAGATCGATCTGGTAGGCGGCGCCGTCCAGACCGAACTCGACGGTCTCCTCGGCCGTTGAACCATCGAGGTCGTCGACCAGCGAAACCGTGACCTTCTGCGCCATATGGGCCTCCTCAGGCTTGAATGTGCCGGCTCAATGAGCATCTCGGCCACTGGTAGAAATACTCCTGGGGGGAGGTTAGCGCAAATCAAGCGGATTGCGTTAGTACCCCGATCGGTGGCGCGTCATTCCGGGCGGACCAGCGGGAAGAGGATCGTCTCCCGGATGCCGAGACCGGTGAGCGCCATCAACAGGCGATCGATGCCCATTCCCACGCCGCCACTCGGTGGCATTCCGTACTCTAGCGCACGCAGAAAGTCGTCATCGACAACCATGGCCTCGTCGTCACCCGCGGCGCCGAGTCGGGCCTGATCCGCCAACCGCTGCCGTTCCACCACCGGATCGACCAGTTCGGAGTATCCGGTGGCCAGCTCGAATCCGCGGACGTAGAGATCCCACTTTTCGGCCAGGCCGGGGTCGTCGCGGTGCTGGCGGGTGAGCGGGGAGGTCTCGATCGGGAAATCCCGGACGAATGTCGGCGCGTGCAGGTGGTCGCCCACCAGGTGCTCCCACAGTTCCTCGACCAGCTTGCCGTGCCCGAACTTGGGGTCCACAGCCAGGTCGAGCGCCTCGGCGTGCTTGCGCAGCAGGTCGACCGGGGTCTGCGGGGTGATTTCGGCGCCAAGGGCGTCCGACAGCGACCCGTACATGGTCAGCGCGGTCCACTCGCCGGACAGGTCGTACTCGGTGCCGTCCTGCAGCGTGACGACCTGGGAGCCGAATGCGGCGTCCGCCGCCTCCTGGACGAGTCCGCGGGTGAGCGCGGCCATGGAGTCGTAGGTGGCGTATGCCTCGTAGTACTCCAGCATCGCGAACTCCGGCGAATGCGAGGAATCGCTGCCCTCGTTGCGGAAGTTGCGGTTGATCTCGAAGACCTTCTCCAGGCCGCCGACCACACACCGCTTGAGATACAGCTCCGGCGCGATGCGCAGGAACAGATCCATGTCCATGGCGTTCGAGTGCGTCACGAACGGGCGCGCCGCGGCGCCGCCATGCAGGGTCTGCAACATCGGGGTCTCGACCTCGATGTATCCGCGGCGGTGAAAACTCTCCCGCAGGGAACGCACGACACCCGCGCGCTTGCGCACCGTCTCGCCGGCCTGCGGGCGCAGGATCAGATCGACATAGCGCTGCCGAATGCGCGTTTCCTCGCTGAGCGCCTTGTGCGCCACGGGCAGCGGACGCAGCGACTTGGCGGCCAACCGCCAATCATTGGCAAGAACCGACAACTCGCCGCGGCGGGAGGTGATGACTTCGCCCGCGACGAATACGTGATCGCCAAGATCGACATCGGACTTCCAGGCGGAAAGCGACTCCGCGCCGAGGCTGTTGAGACTCAGCATCGCCTGCAGTTCGGTTCCGTCGCCTTCGCGCAGCGTCGCGAAGCAGAGCTTCCCGGTGTTGCGCAGGAACATCACCCGACCGGTCACCCCGACGTTGTCTCCGGTCGCGGAGTCCACCGGCAGATCGGAATAGGATTGCCTAACCTCGGCGAGCGTATGCGTGCGCGGAAGTTCGACCGGGTAAGGGTCGACACCCGCGGCCAGCAGCCGCTCCCGCTTGTCCCGCCGGATCCGCATCTGCTCGGACAAGTCGTCCGCGGTCGGGGAGTCTGGAGGCGCTTCGTTCACGCGTGCAGGGTACGGAGAAGTCCAGGCCAGGGGCCAACCGGTATCGCACACCGGCAGGGATACGGTTCATTCATGGACGAGGTGGACATGTTCGCTCGACGGGCGAGTTCTTTCGGCGCGAATGCGACGGCCTACGCCGAGCACCGGCCGGACTATCCGGCGGCGGCGATCGAGTGGATCGTGGGCGACCGGACGCGGGTGCTCGACCTCGGCGCGGGCACCGGGAAGCTCACCGGCGGCCTGCTGGCGCTCGGCCTGGAGGTCGCCGCGGTCGAGCCGGACGCCGCGATGCTGGCGGAGTTGACCCGGCGCTACCCGGACGTGCCCGCGCTCAACGGCACCGCCGACCACATCCCGCTCGCCGACGCCTCGGTGGACGCCGTGGTCGCCGGGCAGGCGTTCCACTGGTTCGCCACCCCCGGGGCGCTGGCCGAGATCACCCGCGTGCTGCGCCCTGGCGGCGTGTTCGGCGCACTGTGGAACCGCGACGACGACCGGGTGCCCTGGGTGGCCGGGCTGGTCAAGGTGGCCGCGAACAGCATGATGGCCGCGTCGACGGACGGCAGGCAGCTACCCGAGCACGAGCTGCTGCTGCCCTACGAGGAGATCGAGGTGCCGCACGTCCAGCGGCGCACGGTCGAGTCGCTGCTGGCCACGATCGGCACGCACTCGCAGGTGGCGGTGCTCCCCGAGGTCGAGCGCAAGGAGTTGGACACCCGCGTGCGCGACTACCTGTACTCGCGGCCCGAGACGGTGGCGGGCACGTTCGACCGGCCGCTGCTCACCATGGCCGTGCGGGCGGTGCGCCGCTAACGGGTGTTGCGCTCGAACACCAGCCGCAGGCCCAGCAGGGTCAGGTCGGGGCGGTGGTGGCCGATCGACTCGGCCTCGTCGACGACCAGGGGCGCGAGGCCGCCGGTCGCGATCACGGTGACCGGGCCCGGGTGCCCGGTGCGCGCCAGCTCGCGGGTGATCCGCGAGACCAGGCCGTCGACCTGGCCGGCGAAGCCGAACATGATGCCGGACTGCAGACACTCCACGGTGTTCTTGCCGATCACCGACCGCGGCCGCACCATCTCGACCTTGCGCAGCGCGGCGGCGCGGGCGGCCAGCGCGTCGACCGAGATCTCGATGCCGGGCATGAACACGCCGCCGAGGAACTCGCCCTTGGCGGAGATGACGTCGATGTTGGTGGACGTGCCGAAGTCGACCACCACGCACGCGGTGCTGAACAGGTGGTGCGCCGCCAGCGTGTTGATCACCCGGTCGGCGCCCACCTCCTTGGGATTGTCGACCAGCAGCGGCACCCCGGTGCGGATGCCCGGCTCCACGATCACCCGCGGCACGTCGGCGTAGTAGCGGCCGAGCATCACCCTCAGCTCGCGCAGCACGGCGGGAACGGTGGACAGCGCCGAGACGCCGGTGACCTCGTCCACGTGCCCGGCCAGCAAGCCGCGCATGGTCAGCGCCAACTCGTCGGCGGTGATCCGGGCGTCGGTGCGCATCCGCCAGTCGCGCACCAGCTCACCATCGCCGGTGTGCAGTCCGAGCGCGATGTTGGTGTTGCCGACATCGATGGTGAGCAGCACGCCGGGCTCAGCTCTCGTGCGCGAGCAGGGCGTCGAGCCGGGCCGCGTCGACCGTCTCCCCGGGCGGCTCGGTGACGGCTCCGCTGCGCAGGCCGGAGTCCGCCGGGGCGTGCGCGGCGTCGGCGCCCGTGTGCGCGATCCGGTTGTCGGCGTCCACAAAGACGATCTTCGGCTGGTGCGCGGCGGCCTCGGCGGCGTCCATCAGGCCGTAGGAGATCAGGATGACCAGGTCGCCGGGGTGCACCAGGTGGGCGGCGGCACCGTTGATGCCGATGACGCCGCTGCCAGGCTCGCCCTCGATGACGTAGGTCTCCAGGCGGGCGCCGTTGGTGACGTCGACGATCGCGACCTGCTCACCGGGCAGCAGGTCGGCGGCCGCCAGCAGGACCGGGTCGACCGTCACGGAGCCGACGTAGTTCAGGTCGGCCTGGGTGACCGTGGCGCGGTGGATCTTGGATTTCAGCATCGTGCGCAGCATCGGGGGGCTTTCTCTAGAGGTGCTGGGCCAGGTCCGGTGTGCCGAGCAGCACCGGGACGTTGTCGATCAGGCGGGTGGCGCCGAGCTTGGCGGCCACCAGGAGCCGGGCGTCGCCGCGTTCGGGCGCGGGGCCGAGGTCGAGGTCACGCAGCGCCAGGTAGTCGACCTTCAGCTCGGGCGTGGCGTCGAGGACCGCGCGCGCCGTGTCGAGCACCGCCTGCCCGCCCTGCGCGCTGACGTGCGCCCCCGCGGCCAGCGCCGCCGACAGCGTGACGGCGGCGACGCGCTGGTCCGGGTCGAGGTAGGCGTTGCGCGAGGACAGGGCCAGCCCGTCGGACTCGCGCACGGTCGGCACGCCGACGACGTGCACCTCCATGTCCAGGTCGCGCGCCATCTTCTTGATCAGCACGAGCTGCTGGAAATCCTTCTCGCCGAACAGCGCGAAGTCGGGGCGGACGATGTTGAACAGCTTGGCCACCACGGTGAGCACGCCCGCGAAGTGCCCGGCCCGCGACGCGCCCTCCAACTCGTCGCCGATCGGTCCGGGGTGGACGGTCACCTGCGCGCCCGGCGGATACAGCGCCTCGCGCGGCGGGGTGAACACCAACTCGACCCGCTCTTGTTCGCAGACCGCCAGATCGGCGGCCAGCGGCCGCGGGTAGCGCTCGAAATCCTCGCCGGGAGCGAACTGCAGCGGGTTGACGAAGATCGAGGCCACCAGCACCGTGTTCGGGATGCGGCGGGCACGGGCGAGCAGCTCGCGGTGGCCGTCGTGCAGCGCGCCCATGGTGGGTACGAAGGCGATCTTGCGGCCGGTCGAGCGCAGCGCGCGGGTGACCCTGGCCAACTCGTCTGGTCCACTGTGGACGTTCAGGGTCCCTGCGGTGAAGCGGGTCACCGGTTCTCCTCCCCGCTGTCGATGGCAGCCGCGACGTCCGCGACCAGGTCGGCGCGCAACAGCCCACACTCGCGGGCCCGGTACGCGGTGCGAGCCGCGAGAGCGCGGTACGCGGGCAGCATGTCCGGCGCGTGCTCGGCGAGCACCGCGACGTGCTTGCGGACCGTGCCCGCGTCGCCGCGGGCGACCGGGCCGGTGAGCGCGCGGTCGCCGTGGCGCAGCGCGTTGTCCAGCGCGGCGGACAGCAGCGGACCGAGCAGCCGCTCCGGCGAGCCGACCCCGGCGGCGGCCAGCAGCGACGCGGCCTCGCCGACCAGGGTGACCAGGTGGTTCGCCCCGTGCGCGAGGGCGGTGTGGTAGAGCGGGCGCGACGCCTCCGGCACCCGGACGGGCTCCGCGCCCATCTCGACGACCAACGCCTCCGCGACGCTCCAGGCCGCCTCCTCGCCATCGGCCGCGGTGACCCCGAACGAGCACGCGGCCACCCGCTCCAGGTCCTCGGCGCGGCCGGTGAAGGTCATCACGGGGTGCAGCGCGAGGGCGAGCGCGTCGAGTTCGGCGGCGGGGGCGAGCACGTCGACGCCGTGTGCGCCGGAGGTGTGCACGACGATCTGGCCGGGCCGCAGCGCGCCAGCGGCGGCGAGCCCGCGGACCATGCCCGGCAGCGCGTCGTCGGGCAGGGCCAGCAGCACCAGGTCGGCCAGGGCGGCGACCTCGTCGGGCGGACGGATCGCGACGCCGGGCAGCAGCACCTCGGCGCGCGCGAGGGAGGCCCGGGAGACCGCGGCCGCGCCGATGACGGTGTGTCCGGCGCGAGCGAGGGCGGCACCCAGAACGGCCCCCACGCGACCGGCCGACACGACCCCGATGGCCAGCCGAGCGGGCCGGGTCACGACGTAAACCCGTTCGAGCGCATAGCGGACGGCTCCCTAACCTCGTTCCAGTCCCGCGACGGTGCGGGTACCGGACGACGGCGCGAGAGTAGCTCTCCGGCTACCGCGGGGTGGCGTTCGGGTGACCAGCTTCACCGCGCGGGCTCGGCTTCGGCGGCCCGCACCGCGTTGGCCCGCGTGACCTGGACCAGCTCGATGAGCTTGACCTCCTGCGCGGCCGCGTCGGGCCCCGCAGTGCCGCGCTCCATCGAGTGCCACAGGAACGCGAGTTCGCTGACCGCGGCCTGGTACTCGCCGACCGCGCGCGCCGCGGGCCGACCAGCCGCCGCGCGGACCTGTTTGCGCCACGTGCGCCTGCCGGACAGGCTCGCCAGCAGGTCGACCTCCGAGACGACGATCCAGTTGGCCGTCACCATCGCGGGCAGCGCGGTGGCCACGATCGACTGCTCGCGCTTGCGGTGCCGGTGGATGAACAGCACGACGGCGGCGAACAGCGGAACCATGACCAGGAAGTACACGCTGAGGAAGGTCGTCGCGCTGCCCAGCGTCGCCGCGCCGTTCCACAGCGCGTGCAGGACGACGGCGGTGAGGTAGCCCAACACGGGCGCGAGCAGGCGCGTCCGGCTGGAGGTGGAGCGGGCCGCCACCCCGATCCCGATGCCGATCATCACGGTGAACAGCGGGTGGGTGAACGGGGCCAGCACCCCGCGCAGGATGAACGCGGCCACCACGCCCGGCGAGGTGCTGTCGCCGAAGCCGAACTCGTCGAACGCGCGGCCGAAGTAGTAGATGTTCTCGGTGAAGGCGAAGCCCGCCGCGACGAACCCCGCGTAGACGATGCCGTCGACCACGCCGTCGAACTCGTGCCGCAGGAACAGGTAGATGCCCAGCACGAACGCGCCCTTGGCGGCCTCTTCGAACAGCGGCGCCGACACCATCGCGCTGATCTTGTCGCCGTTGCCCTTGCCGAGCAGCAGGTCGCCGACGGCCTCGGCGGTGTTGTTGATCAGCAGCGCGGTGATCGTGGCGACACACGCGCCCCAGCCGAACGCCAGCCAGAGCAGCCGCGCCGGTTCGGGTTCCCAGCGGTCCATCCACAGAAACGCCGCCACCACCGGCCCGACCGGCAACAACGCCCCACCCACACCGACGAGCTCGGCCACCAGACCCACCCTGGCGGTGCTGACCGCCAGCAGCGTGAGGCCGCACCCGGCGAGCACCACGAGCGCGACGACGGGCAGCAGAACCGTCAGCCGACGCGGCGGATGCCGCCGCAAGTCCCGTTCAGACACAGAATGTGATCTTACGGCGATCTTGCGTCAATGGGTGCGGAACGCCGACCTTCAGTCCTCTTCCCGACGACGCCTGCGCCGCGGAGGCGTGGCCGCTCCGCCGTGCGCCGCGAGCAACTCGGACACGGACTTGCCCGCGGTGTGCGAGCCCGCGGGTTCCTCGGCCATCGCGTCGTGCCAGGACGGCGCGCCCTCGGCCCGGCGCCTGCGCCCACCCCCGTCGTCCTCGTCCGGCTTGGCCCGCCGCCCGCCGGTCTCGGGCGCCGCCCGGCGCCCGGTCGACTCCGGCTCGGCATGCCGATGCCCTGCCGTGTCGGGGAAGGACGCGGCGGCCGAGTGGTAGGCGCCGGAATCCCCGCGCCTGCCGACCGCATCAGATCGGTAGGCCACCGAGTCCCGCACCTGCTCCGAACGACGGGGTTCGACTGGATAGGTCCCCGAAACCTGCGGCTCCACCACCGCGCGACGACCCGGCGGGTACGGATAAGCCTCCGGCTCCGCAACCGCACGACGGCCCTGCTGGTCCGGGTAGACCCCAGACACCTGACCAGGCTCCGCGACAGCGCGACGACCCTGCGGATCTGGATAGGCCCCAGACGGCTGTGGTGCCTCCACCACCGCACGACGACCCTGCGACTCCGGGGCGGCGCGGCGGCCGGTGGGCTCGGGCTGGGCGGGCGTCACGCCGTAGCGGGTGGATTCCTCGGCGGCGACGTCCCGCCTGCTCTTGATCTCCGGGGCGGCCACGGACGCCTCGGCGGCGCGCCTGCCCTGGAACGCGGCGGCGGCCGCCGCCGGAAAGGTGCCCGTCGGCGCGTGGCGCCGGCCGCCATCGGCGATCGGGTCCTCCTCGACCGGGCGGCGGGCGGGCAGCGGCCTGGCCTGCTGCTCGCCGCGCTGCGGCAGCGGGGTGCGCTGCGGGAGCTGCCTGCCCGTGGGTTCGGCGACCTGTGGCGCGGGGCGGTCGACCGGGGTGAGCTGGGTCGCGGTCCGTTCGGCCTGGTCCGCACGGCTCACCGGGGCGTGGACAGCGGTCTGTTCGCTGCGCCGGGACAGCGGGTGCGGCACCCCCTGGGTCGACTCCGCACCGCCGCGCTGCGGATGCGCCGCGCGGTCGACCCGCGCGGCAGGCACGCCGGACCGAGGCGGAACGGCCATGCGCTGGCTCGTTTCGGCCGCGACCCGCCGCTCGGGTGGCATCCCCCGATCCACCGCCCGCTCAGGCAGCCGCTGGCCCGGCTCGGCCACCCGCCGCTCCGGCGCCGCCATCCCCACACCCGACTCAGGCGGGTCACCCCGACCAGGCCCACGCTGTGGCGCCGCCATCCCCACACTAGATTCAGGCCGATCACGACCAGGCACCCCACGCTGTGGCGCCGCCATCGCAACGCTCGACTCAGGCTGATCGACGCGACCAGGCACGCCACGCTGTGGTGCCGCCATCCCCCTGCTCGACTCGGGCCGATCCGCCGCTCGCGCGGGGACCCGGGCCGCCGGGCGCTCGGGTGCGGGCATGCTCTGGCTCGACTCCACCCGCCTGCCCGGTTCAGCGGCCCGACGCTGGGCGGCGGGCATCGACTGGCTGTGTTCCGTGGTGACGCGGTCGAGGCGCTGGGACCCGTTGTGGTCCGGGCGACGGGAGCGGGCGGCGGCGCCCAGCACGGGCTGCGAACCCGTCGAATCGGGCCTGCCCGCCGGGCGGCCTGCGGCATCCGCGGGCCGAGCGGGTCGCGGGCCGGCGGTCAGCGGCTGCTCACCGGTCTCCCAGGACGGGGTCCAGTCCGGGTCGATGCGCTCCGCGTTCGGGGTGCCCGCGAACCACCGGTCGGACATCTCCGCGGGGTGCGGGGTGAAGTCGCGGCGCTGGCTCGCGCGGGCGGCCTGCGCCTGCTCGGCGCGGACCCGCTCGATCAGCTCCGTGTCCGCCTCGCCGGGGATGGCGGCGGCGATCCGGCGGACCTGGCCGTTCGCCCGCTGCCCGACCGCGCGATCCTCGGCCAGGCCACCACGCATCCGGGTGGCCTCGGCGTGCAGCGCGAACCGCTCGACCAGCACCTCGCCGCCGAGCAGCAGTTCCAGGTTCTCCCGCATGGCCCGCAGTTCGTCGCGCAGTTCGGCGAGGTCGTCGCGGGCCTGCTCCTCGGCCTTGCGTTTGGCCTCGGCCTCGACTTCCAGCTCGTACTCGCGGCGGGCCGCGACCTCGCGTTCCAACTCCAGCTCGTAGACCTGCTGCAGCTCGACGGCTTCCTCGGCGCGGTCGGCGATCTGGCGGCGGTATCGCGCGGCCAGGAACGCGCCCGCGAGCGCCGCCCACAGCGCCGCGACGATCCCGAGCCGCATCCACCGCACCGAGTCGCTCAGCACGAGGACGGCGGTCGAACCGAGGGCCAGCACCAGGGCAGCGACGAGCAGGATGCGCCCACCACGTGAACTCGCGTCCTGCTCCGCGGAGGAGTCGGTCCGGCCCGTCATGCGCACTACCGTACCGGTCCGTTATCTCCGCGAGACCAAACGGCGGTCACCTGGTCCGCCGCGCTCCGTCGCGGTGCTGGTCAGCGGGGTCGTCCGGGGTCTTGCAGCTCGACTCCAGCCAGAGTGCGGCACCGATCAGCAGCGCCGCGCTCACGGCCCCGATCACCGCGCTGGGAACGTCCGCTTTGGCCGCCTCGACCTGGGTGCTCTCCGGCAGGACGTAAGCCAGCACGGCGAGCCAGGCGCCGAGCATGATCACGCCGAGCAGTGACGACGCCTTGGCGAGCGCGAGCGCGCGGGCGGCGGTCAACGGCTGGACGGGCTTGCCGGGCGAGGTACGCCGGATGCGACCGCGCAGGGCGTGGCCGAACGCGAACTCCACCACAGCGAGCACGAGCAGCGTGCTGCCCGCCAAGGTCGGCAGCGGCGGGAGTTCGCCGTAGAGCAGCCGGATACCCAGGTACACGGCAACCGCGGTGACCGCGCCCGCGGGCACCAGGTCGCGCGCCTTGGTGAACCTCACCGCGCCCCCCGCAGGTTCAGGTCGGCGCACCTGCGCACCCCCGTTGTGTCCACTGTGGATAATAGATCGCGTACCCGGCCCCGACCGGGTACCTCGGCGTCGGGCTCCACGTCGAGCCACGGCACCAGCACGGTGGCGCGCTCATGGGTGCCCGGATGGGGCAGTACGAGGTCGGGGTGGTCGCTGCGGACGCCGTCGACGGTGACCACGTCCACGTCGAGCGTCCGCGGGCCCCAGCGCACGGCGCGCACCCGGCCCGCGCGGTCCTCCAACTCCTGGCCGCGGCGCAGCCAGCCCCACTCGTCGGTGTGGTCGTCGCGGACAACCAGCACCGCGTTGAGGAAGTCGGGTTGGTCGGTGACGCCCCAGGCGGCTGTCTCGTAGACCGGCGACACCGCGACCAGGACGTCGGCGAACCCGTCGACGGCGACGCGCAGATTGGCCTGCCGGTCGCCGAGGTTCGAGCCGATGGACAGCACCGCCCGGGTCACCGGCTCCCCCGCGTCCGGCGCGAGCGGCGGACGGTGACCGCGACATCGGCGAAGGCCAGCGGGATCGGCGCGCTCGGCTTGTGCACCGTCACCTCGACGGCGTGCACCCGCTCGTCGGCCATCTCGCCGTCGGCGATCTCCGCGGCGACCGACTCGACCAGGTCGCGCGGCGGGCCCGCGACGACCTTCGCCGCGCGCTCGGCCAGTTCGCCGTAGTGCACGGTGTGCCGCAGGTCGTCGGTGGCGGCGGCGTGGTGCAGATCGATCCACAGCGTGATGTCGATGACGAACTCCTGGCCGTCGCGCTTCTCGTGGTCGAACACACCGTGGTTTCCGCGCACGCGCAGCCCGGTCAACGTGATCCGGTCGGTCATCGGCGGACTCCCGTCATCGCGGCGGCGACAGCCACCGCGTCCAGTGATCGGTCGACGTCGTGCACCCGGACACCCCAGGCACCCGCGGTCGCCACCAGCGCCGTGATGGCGGCGGTGGCCTCCTCGCGGCCGTCCGGCGGCCGGGGGCTGCCGTCCGGCGCGGCCAGCAGGCTGCCGAGGAAACGCTTGCGGGACGCGCCGACCAGCACCGGGAAACCGAGGTCGAGCAAGACGTCCAGGCGACGCAGCAGAGCCCAGTTGTGCTCGGCGTTCTTCGCGAACCCGAGACCTGGGTCGAGCACGACAGCGCTCTCCGCGACCCCGACGGCCAGCGCGGCGTCGGCCCGGGCCAGCAGCTCGTCGCGGACCTCGGACACCACGTCGGCGTACTCGGCCAGGGAGTCCATGCCGCGGCTGTGCCCGCGCCAGTGCATCAGGATCCACGGCACCCCGGTGTCGACCGCGACCCGCGCCATGTCCGGGTCGGCCAGGCCGCCGGACACGTCGTTGATCACGCGGGCACCCGCGGCCACGGCGGCCGCCGCGACCGCCGCGCGCGTGGTGTCGACGCTGACCGCGACACCGGCCGCCGTCAGTTCGGTGATGACCGGGATGATCCGGGCGGACTCCGTGGCCGCGTCGACCCGCTCCGCGCCCGGCCGTGTGGACTCGCCGCCGACGTCGACCAGGTCGGCGCCGCGGGTCCACATGGCCACGCCGTGCGCGATGGCGTCGTCGGCGTGCAGATAGCGGCCACCGTCGGAAAACGAGTCCGGCGTCACGTTGAGCACACCCATGACCGCGCACCGGCCGGGATCGGGCACACTCACCGGCTGCGCCCGTTGATCAGTTGAATTGCCTCCGCCCGCGACGACGGCGAACTCTTGAGAATGCCGCGCAACGCGGACGTCGTGGTGCGCGCGCCGGGCTTGCGAATGCCGCGCATAGCCATGCAGAGGTGCTCGGCCTCGATGACCACGATGGCGCCGCGCGGCTCCAGCTTGCGCATCATCGCGTCGGCGATCTGCGAGGTCAGCCGCTCCTGGACCTGCGGGCGGCGGGCGTAGAGGTCGACCAGCCTGGCCAGTTTGGACAGCCCGGTCACCCGGCCCTGCTCATTCGGAATATAACCCACGTGGGCGACACCATGAAATGCCACTAAATGGTGTTCGCAGTTGTGCGTCAAATGTCCGGCGATCAGAAAAGTCGGATGTGGATCACAGGTGAAGCTGTAGACGGTGCTGGTCGCCTCAATGGTGCGCACCGACTCGACCTGCACCCACTCCGACTCGACCAGGTCCGTGCGATGCGCGTCCTGGGCGAACCCGTGCCGGAGGGTCCAGGCGTCCGCGGCGGCGGGCACCAGGGCCCGAGTCGCCACCTTCGGCGCGCGGCGCGCCTTCCGCACGTGCGTCCACTCGACAACCGATCCGGCGACGTCCTTCGCTTCCCGCCAGCCTTCCGATGTGGCCAGCGGATGGTCCGGGGTGACGACGAACGAGCCGCCCGCGGTCACGACTTCGACCAGTTGCCTGGTGTCGCGCGAGCTGATCCTGACCACGGAGGTCGGCTCGACGGTGCCCTCGACCAGGGTCCACAGCCGGTCGCCGACCCGCACATCGGCGGCCCGCTTCCGGCCGTCGACCGCGTCCACGGTCTGCTTCCCCGGCACGCAGGTCGAGTACATCGGGATGTCGGTGACCAGGACGAGTTCGTCGTGGCTCTCGTCGAAGGTCTTGTCCAGAACGGCGTCCGGCTCGGTGAACAACCCCGCGAACAGCTCGGCGTACGCACGCGCCACACGGGCCGGGGTCTCCCGCAGGCCGTCGCGGTCCGGGTCCTCACCGCAGGCGAGCAGGAGTTCACGCACCGCGCGCTCGGCCCGCTGCTGGTCGAAACCGGGGACCAGGCCAACGGCCCCGTTCCCGGTGTCTTTACTGGTCATCGGCACCTCCGAGATCGGCGCGGAGCCCGCTGAGAGTAGGACGCCGCCGCGCGCATGTCACGACGGTGGCCGCCGAACCGAACTCGGCGGCCACCGTCGGGACTCGCGTGCCGTCAGGAACCGTTGGGACGCCCGTCGGAATCCTGATCCCGGCCGCTCTTGCGGTCGCCGTGCTGGTTGGCCTCGTTCTGCCGCTCGCCCCAGGACGGCTGCCACGACTGATGCGGGCCACCCTGGTTCGGGGAGCCGGACGGGGTCGTGGCCGGGGTCCACCCAGGCGGCGCGCCGTAGTGCGGCGGACCGGCGTGCCTGCCGGTCGGCTGCGGCGGCTGGCCGTAGGGCGGGGGCTGCGAGCCGTACGGGCCGGGCTGGGCGTAGGAAGGCGGGACGCCGTTGGGACCCGCGCCGTTGCCGGGCAGTTCCGGGTTCGACCGCGGCGGACCGCCGGGCAGCTCGCCTGCACCCGGGATGGCGCCGACCGGCGTGGGCTCCGGCTTGCGCTCATCCTCGGGCCACGGCTCGCCGCGTTCCTTCGCGAGTTCGCGCGGGGTCTTGATCGGCGGCTTGTCGGACGGGGTGCGCTCGCCGAAGTCGTTGAACGCGGTGATCCGGGGCCGCTTCTCCACGTTGGAGAAGATCCGCTCCAGGTCCTTGCGGGTCAGCGTCTCCTTTTCGAGCAGCTCCACCACCAGCTCGTCGAGCACGTCGCGGTAGGTGTTGAGCACGTCCCACGCCTCGGTGTGCGCGGCCTCGATGAGCTTGCGCACCTCCTCGTCGATCTCGTGCGCGACCTCCAGCGAGTAGTCCGGCGCGTGGCCCATGGACCGGCCCAGGAACGGGTCGCCCTGGTCCTGGCCGTACTTCACCGCGCCGAGCCGGGCACTCATGCCGTACTCGGTGACCATCGCCTTGGCGATCTTGGTGGCCTGCTCGATGTCACTCGACGCGCCCGTGGTCGGCTCGTGGAAGACCAACTCCTCCGCGGAGCGGCCGCCGAGCGCGAACACCAGCCGGGCGATCATCTCCGAGCGGGTCATGAGCTGCTTGTCGTCCTCGGGGACGACCAGCGCGTGGCCGCCGGTACGACCGCGCGGCAGGATGGTCAGCTTGTAGACCGGCTCCAGGTCGGGCATGGCCCACGCGGCGAGCGCGTGCCCGCCCTCGTGGTAGGCCGTGATCTTCTTCTCCTTGTCGGAGATGATCCGGCTCCGCCGCGCCGGGCCGCCGATGACACGGTCGACCGACTCCTCCAGAGCGGCGCCGTCGATCAGCGAGCCGTTCTGCCGGGCGGTGAGCAGCGCCGCCTCGTTGAGCACGTTCGCCAGGTCGGCGCCGGACATGCCCACGGTGCGCTTGGCCAGGCTGAGCAGGTCCGCGTCCGCGGCCATCGGCTTGCCCTTGGAGTGCACTTCCAGGATCTTCTTGCGGCCCATCAGGTCGGGCACGGACACCGGGATCTGCCGGTCGAACCGGCCCGGCCGCAGCAGCGCCGGGTCGAGGATGTCCGGGCGGTTGGTCGCCGCGATGAGGATGATCCCGCCACGGGCGTCGAAGCCGTCCATCTCGACCAGGAGCTGGTTGAGGGTCTGTTCCCGCTCGTCGTGGCCGCCGCCGAGGCCCGCGCCGCGCTGGCGGCCGACCGCGTCGATCTCGTCGACGAAGATGATGCAGGGCGAGTTCTGCTTGGCCTGCTCGAACAGGTCGCGCACCCGGGAGGCGCCGACGCCGACGAACATCTCGACGAAGTCGGAACCGGAGATCGAGTAGAACGGCACGCCTGCCTCACCGGCGACCGCCCTGGCGAGCAGCGTCTTGCCGGTTCCCGGCGGCCCGTAGAGCAGCACGCCCTTGGGGATCTTGGCGCCGAGCGCCTGGTAGCGGGCGGGGCTCTCCAGGAAGTCCTTGATCTCGTAGAGCTCTTCGACCGCTTCGTCCGCGCCCGCAACATCGGAGAACGTGGTCTTCGGCATGTCCTTGGGCAACTGCTTGGCCTTGGACTTGCCGAAGTTGAGAACCCGGTTGCCGCCGCCCTGGACGTTGTTCATCATCCACATGAGCAGCAGCAGGAGCAGGCCGAGCGGGATGAGGAAGATCAGGATCTGGGTCAGGAACGAGTCCTGGCTGACCGTGGTCTTGAACTCGGTCCCGGTCTTGCCGATCAGGGAGTCGTAGATCTGCGAGGTGGCCCCGGCGGGGTACTGGGCGAGGATCTGGGTGACCTGCTGCCCGTCCTGCTCGATCGGGGCGGTAAGGGTCAGCTTGAGCTGCTGTTCCTTGTCGCCGAGTTCGGCAACCTTGACGTTGCCTGCTTGGATCTGCGCGACGGCCCTCGACGTGGACACAGACGTGTAGCCACGGGTGTCGTCGAACAGCATGCTGAAGGCGAAATAGAGCAGCAACACCGCCAAGATCCATACCAGCGGGTTGCGAAGCAGGCGCTTGCGGTCCATTCACTTACGGCCGACGGTCGGCCTCGCCCCTCCCTGACTTGCGTGCGAGGGCAATGACGACCCATTACCCGACCGGACGGGCACGCCGGTCTCACCAGCGTACCGCCCGCTTAGGCACCCACCGACCGAAGTGCCGGGCCGGGTGCCCATCGATGTCAACGCCGACCCGCCGGGTTGGGTTCCCGGCGGTCAGCGTGGCGTGACCTCGGCAACGAGCTCGGCCACGCGGTGGCGGAAGGTCGTCGCGTCGGCCGGGGCGACGGTGACCCAGTCGCGGCCGTCGCGGCCCCGGCGCATCGTGGTCAGGTAGCGGCCGGTGGGCTTGTCGAACCACGACAGCACAGGCCCGCGCTTGCGCACCCCCATCCGGTCGCGCCCGGTGACAGCAAGTTGACCACCACGGACATTCGGCGTCGCGACAAGTCGGGCCAACGCCTGCCTGGTCTCGCCTGTCGTGGACCGGCCGACGGCGTCGGGCTGACGTCCGCTCGACGGGTTGCCGTGTGTCACCCTGCCTGCTTGGCGCGGCGCGGCGGCGAAGTCCTCGGCAGGCAGCGAGATGGACGGCTCGGTACCGCGCGGCGCGAGCGGCAGCAGGGCCACCACCTCGGCGACGAGAGCGCCGGGACGGACCGGCGTCAGCCGCAGCCCGGCGCCGGTCTGGACCGCGACGACCGCCGTGCTGCCGGACAGCGCGGCGAGCACGGCGACCGGTTCGGCGCCGAGTTCCGGCAGGAAGACCGAGTCGATGGCGATGTCCGGCCGGGCGAGCGGCAGGAGCCGGTTCTCGATGTCCGGCTCGACCCTGCCGGTCCGGCCGAGCAGGCCCTTGGCGCGGAGTTCGTCGTGCGCCCGCGTGCGCAGCAAGGCGCGCTCGGCCATGGTGGCGCCGTGCGAACGGGTTTCGAACGGGTACGGAAGCTCACCCGCGTCGAGCGCTTCCCACAGGAAGTCCATGGCGAGCGGGCTCAGGGCATCCGCGTCGGGCACCGTCACCCGCCGATCACGGGGGGCGCGGTGATCTGGTCGGTGCCGAAGGTGTCCTCCGGGTCGGGTTCGATCAGGTACGCGGGCCGCTGGTGTTCGAGATCCTCCTCGCCCGGCGCGCCGCCGCCCATGCCGCCGCCCGCGCCCATGCCGCCACGGCCGCCTGCACCGGCGCCCGCGCCCTGCCTGCCGCGCCCGAGTCCATCGTCGCCCGGTCCCATGCCGCCGCCGACACCCGCGCGGGAGCCCGGGCCACCTCGTCCGCTGTCGGCACCGCCGGGACCTCCGGTCCCGACGCCGCCTCGACCATCGAACCCGCCTACGCCACCGCGTCCCCCGGACGCTGAGCCACCGCGACCTCCTGCCGGGATGCCGCCCGTCCCGGGGAGGCCGCCAAAGCCCGGCATACCCGCGCCTGGGCCGGACGGGGTGCCGCCGCCGCCGAGTCCACCGCCGGGCGGGGTGAACCCGCCAGGTGTGGGTGTCGAGCCGGGCACGAACCCTGCCACCCCGGTCGAGCCGCCGCCCACCGGGGAAACCGACCCGGTACCGGGCCCGGTCGGCCCGCCGGGCCGCAGGCCCGCCGGGTCGGTGACGCCGGGACCGCCGCGCGGGACCAAGTCGTGGCCGCCGCCTCGGTAGTCGACTCCGCCGCTGTCCCGGAACCCGCCGTCGCCGTCGTCTCCGGTGATGCCTGGCGGGGGCGGCACGAAGCTCGGGGTGGACGCGTCGATCGCGGCCAGCGTGCCGGTGTAGGTGGCGAGGTAGGCGACCTGCTCCTGCTTGACCGCCTTGGCTTCCGCCGACTTGGCCGCCATGTCGGCGAGCCCGGCGATCGGGTTCGGATTGGCCAGGGCTCTGGTCAGTTCGGTCCCGGCGTCGAACTCCTGCGGCGGCGGCAGCCGCTTGACCTCGGTCGCGGCGGCGGCCTGCTGTGACATGGCCGCGCCCATGTACTGCGCGGTGACACCCGCGTTGCCGGTCGACGTGGCGAGCGGGGCCAGCGCACCCCGCGCCGCGTCGGCGGCCTCGCCCTGCCACGCCGATTCGAGCCTGGTGACGGTATCGAAGAGCCGGTTGGCCGCCTCGGCGAGCCGGTTGCCGCCCTCGTTGAACCCGCGCCCGAGCGCGTCCGCCGTCGTCGGGCTGTTGGCCTCGGTGGCCTGGGTGTACAAGACAGTGCTGGTGAAGCTGTCCCAGTTCGGCCGGTCGTTGATGACCCGGTCGCTGCCCATCGCCACCTGCGGCGCGAGCGCCGCCACCTGCCCGTGGGCGATGTGCCGCTCGATCTCGGCGTGCGTGGACCGGTCCTCCTGCGGCATGTTCCGCTGGCCCCGCTGCACGTCGACGGCCTGGTCGCCCGCGTATTCCTGGGTGCGGTACCGCTGATCCCCGTTCGGTGCCACGTCTCCCCTTCAGCCCTTGATCTTCGGAATCACGATGTTCGCCAACCGCGTGGCAACATCACACGGCTCGTACTTGCCTTCACCAGAGTCGTGCACCGACACGGCGAACGACATGGTCGAGCTGTCGCTGATATCGACTATCACCTGACAGAGCGTGATCGAACTCTTCTTCAGCGACTGGACCGCGCTGAGACCCGCGACCGACATCGGGGTCAGCGTGATACCAGCCCCCGTCTTGGCGTTCTTCGACTGGAATCCCTTGCCGTAGTCGAGGATCAGCACCGTGTCCTTGCTCCAGCTACATTGCGGATCCGCGGTAGCGGTGCTGAACGAGGCCCTGCCAGCCGGGCTACCACCCAGTTGCTGCGCCTCCGCCGCGGTGACGAGGTCACACATCTGCGGGCCGCTCCACTCCCGTGTGCCGGAAGTCGTCTGGCTGGAACTTGGCGCGGTCGTCGGCGCCGTGCTCGACGCAGAGTGGGTTGTGGCTGCCGAAGAGGGTTGACCCGCCACTTGCTGACCGCATCCGGCACCCGCCGCGCCGACAAGACCCGCCGACGCGAACAGCACGGCCCCTCGAACCCATCTGGGCACGTGCACCTACCCCCGATACCTGGTGGCGTTGCCGTAGTCGGTGTCCTGGTAGTTCGCGATCGCCTGCCTGAGCGCCTGCTCGGCCCGCTCTGTCTGGGTGAACAGTTGGTCGAGCACCGCGAGGAACGAGTCGCCTTGACCGCTGAAGCGGTCCATCGACTTGCGCGCCATCGCCTCGCCGACCGGATTCGCGCCGAGCGAGACCTCGACGCCGTCCACACTCGCACTTGCGAGCAGGTCCTGGATCTCGTGTTTGACGTTGCCGATCTCGGCGAGCGCGACCTGCGCTTCGTCCGGGTTGATCGACACCGCGCCGCTGGCGGCCGCGCCCGCGAAGGCGCCGATGGCGCTGCCGATCGAGCCCATTCCCCCAGCATCGTGCACGACTACTCCCCCGTGACCGGCCGCACCGCCCCGGTCGCGGCACGTGACCTCGAATCGAGGTTATCGCACCCCGATTAGCTCTATCGGGGGAATCAGGTGATCGACGCGAGCAGTTCGCCGAGGCGGTGGCGGAGGGTGGCCGTGTCGGCGGGGGCGATGGTGGCCCAGCCGCCTTTGGCGTAGGTGAGGTAGCGGCCGGACTCGGTGTCGAACCAGGACATGGCGGTGGATCGGCGGCGGCCGCCGAGCCGGTCGCGGGTGTTGGCGGCGAACTGGCCCACGCGGAGTCTGGGCTGGTCGAACAGCCGGACAAGCGCGCGGCGGTCGAGGTCGATGCGGTCGCGGACCGAGCTGGCGGCGGCCGGGTCGACGGGCGTGGTGAGCGAGGTCTCCGTGCCCCGCGCGGCGGGCGGGAGCAGGTCGACGATGGCGGACACGAGCGCGCCGACGGGCAGCGGGCGCAACCAGAGGCCGCTCTCGTCCTGGGTGGCGAGCAGGGCGGCGGAGTCGGTGCCGACCGCGAGCGCGCGCACGGCGGGGCCGTCGGCGCGCGGCAGGAACACCGAGTCGACGCTGCGGTCGGCCCGGGCGAGCAGGGACAGCCAGTCCGCCCAGCGCGGGTCGTCGGCCGTGCCCTGGGCGCGGAGGTCGCTGAAGACCTGGTCGCGCAGGTCGGCGCGTTCGTCGGCGGTCTCGCCGTGCGAGCGGACTTCGAGCGGGTACGGGAGTTCGCCGAGGTCGAGCGACTCCCAGAGGAGATCCAGCGCCAGCGGCGACAGGAACTCCGGTGTCACGAGGCGTAGACCTTGGGGTCGAGGGTGCCGATGTAGGGCAGGTCGCGGTAGCGCTCGGCGAAGTCGAGGCCGTAGCCGACCACGAACTCGTTGGGGATGTCGAAGCCGATGTACCGCACCGGCACCTCGACCTTGATCGCGTCCGGCTTGCGCAGCAGCGTGCACACCTCAAGGGTCTTCGGGTTGCGCGAGGCGAGGTTCTTGAGCAGCCACGACAGGGTGAGCCCGGAGTCGATGATGTCCTCGATGATGAGCACGTCGCGGCCCGCGATGTCGCGGTCGAGGTCCTTGAGGATCCGCACGACGCCGGAGGACGACGTCGCCGAGCCGTAGGAGCTGACGGCCATGAACTCCATCTGCACGGGGACGGACAGCGCTCGGGCGAAGTCCGTCATGAACATGACCGCGCCCTTGAGCACCCCGACGAGCACCAGGTCGGTGTCGCCCTGCGGGTAGTCGTGCGCGACCTGCTTGGCCAGCTCCGTGATCTTCTCGTCGATCTGCTGCTGGGTGATCAACACGGAGGCGATGTCGCCGTCGTACACGGTTCCCCTCTCAACATTCAGCCCGGTCGCAGGTCAGCCTGCCATGCGCGCGGCGAGCCACCAAGCCGCCCGGCAGGGCCACGCCGCCCTGACCGCGCCAGTCGCCGACGAGGGCGTCCGCCGCGCGCAGGTGGGCGTCGGTCAGCTCGGGTGCGCCCGCCTCGGTGAGCCAGGTCCGCAGCGCGCGCCTGCGCAGCGCGGGGGGCGCGGCGGTGAGTTCGGTCACGCACAGGTCGGCGCCCGCGCGGGCGCGGACGATCAGCTCGGCGGCGAGTTGGTCGAGCGCGGCGAGGTCGTCGCGGAGCTGGGCGGCGGTGCGGGCAAGCGCCGGGGCGACACCGCCCCGCAGGACGTCTTCGAGCAGCGGCAGCACCTCGTGCCGGAGCCGGACGCGGGCGAAGCGGGGGTCGCGGTTGTGCGGGTCCTCCCAGGGCGTCAGCCCCAGCGCGGCGCAGGCGGCCGCCGTGGTGGCGCGCGGCACGTCGAGCAGGGGACGCGCCCACGGCGGGTCCAGTGCGCGCATGCCCGCGATGGAGCGCGGACCGGAGCCGCGGCCCAGGCCGAGCAGCACTGTCTCGGCCTGGTCGTCGCGGGTGTGGCCGAGCAGGACGAGCGCGCCCGCGGCGGCCTCGCGCAGTGCGGCGTAGCGAGCCCGGCGGGCGGCGGCCTCCGGGCCGCCTGCGCCAGTCACGACCACGGTGAGCACCCGCACGTCGTCAAGGCCGAGTTCGGCGAGCTGGTCGGCGGCCCGGGCGGCGACGGCTGCCGAGCCCGCCTGCAGGCCGTGGTCGACGATCAGTCCGGCAACCCGCGGCCCGGCGCGGTCGCCGACATGCCGGGTCGCGGCGGCCAGCGCGAGGGAATCGGCCCCGCCGGACACCGCGACGGCCACCCGGTCCGGGTCGCCTGCCGACGCGAGCAGCCTGCGGACCGCCACCCGGACCTCGGCGACCGCCGGGTGCGGCTTGGCGCTCACGACGACCCCTCGCAGGCGCCGGGCCGCCGCTCACGGACGCCCTGTGCCACTGGTTCGCTCGCCAGCCCGCTCACGGCCTGGCTACGCGCCGCAGCCAGGCGTCGGGGTCGGTCAGCTCGGCCCGCAGCGGCAGCGTCTCCGGCGAGTCCCACACGCGGTTGAACCCGGCCATGCCCACCGCGTCGACCACGTGGCCGGTGAACTTGGCGCCGACCGCGTACTGCTTCATCTTCGCGTCGACACCGAACAGGGTGCGCAGCACGCGGTCGAGCAGGCCGCCGCCGCGCCGCCGCACGGTGAACCGCTGCCGGATGGTCGCCACACTCGGCACCACGATCGGGCCGACCGCGTCCATCACGTGGTCCGCGTGACCTTCCAACAGCGTGGACAGCGCGATGAGCCGGTCGAACACCTCGCGCTGACCGGGCGACTGGAGCAGCTCCATCATGCCCATCGGACCGCTGGACGCCGTCGGGTCGGGCCGCGCGCGGGCGGCTTTGAGCAGGTCGGGCAGCCTGCTCACCGCGGTGTTGGCACTGTCGTCCAGTCCGGCGATGAACGCCGCGACCTGGCCGTGGAAGTACTCGCGCAGCCACGGCACGGCGGTGAACTGCAGCCGGTGGGTGCACTCGTGCAGGCACACCCACATGGCGAAGTCGTCCGGCGGCACGTCCAGGGCCTGCTGCGCGGCCACGATGTTGGGCGCGACGAGCAGCAGCCTGCCCGCGCCGTCGGGGGCGCCGAACGGGTCGTACTGGCCGAGCACGCGGCTGCCGAGGTAGGCCAGCACCATGCCTGCCTGGACGCCCGCGCTGCCCGCGAGGACGCTGCCGACGACCTTGCCGGGGCGCGGTGGGAGTGCGCCGTCGGTGAGCGCCGCGATGCTGTGCACGGCCGCCTCGACCCAGGCCGCGCGGTCGACCACGTCACCGCCGCGCAGGGGCAGTCCGGCGCCGAGGCCGGTCAGCTCGCGGACGTGGCCCTCGGCCACCGCGGTGACCTCGCGCAACTGGCCGACGGTGCGGTCGGCCTCCTCGCGCGGGACCACGGGACCGGGCCGCACCAGCCGCTGCGCGGTCGAGATCGCGAGGCCCCAGTCGACCGGCGAACCCCCGCCTGCCGACTCGGTCAGGTCCGCACTGGTCGCCGCGTTCACACTGGCGACGCTACCGGAGCGCGGCCCGCCTCACCGGCAGCCGCATTGGCGCAACGTCGCCGCCAGCACGTCGAGGGCGGGCTGAGCCGCGCCCGGCTGCGAGCCGTTGGTCATCATCGCGAACACCAGCACCCTGCCGTCCTTGTCGAGGACGACGCCCGCGAGCGCGTTGACGGTGGACAGGGTGCCGGTCTTGGCCCGCACCCAGCCCTTGCCGCCCGCGGCGCCGGGGCCTTGGTAGCGCTCGGCCAGGGTGCCGCTGCCACCCGCGACGGGCAGGCCGCCGAGCAGTGGCCGCAGCTTGGCGGTGCGCGGGTCGGAGCCGTCCGGCGCCGCCGCCACCTTGAGCACGTCGGCCAGCAGTGCGGCGGTGACCTGGTTCGCCGTGGACAGTCCACTGCCGTCGCTCAGCGCGAGCGTGGACACGGTGAATCCGTTGGTGCGCAACGTGTCCGCGATTGCCTTGGTGGCCCCGGTGAACGACGCCTCGGCCCCGGTGGCCTTCGCGACCTCGCGGGCGAGGGCCTCGGCGAGCACGTTGTCGGAGCGCTGGAGCACGGTGTCGACCAGCTCCACGATGGGCGCGGACTTGACCTCGCCGAGCACCTTGGCACCCTGCGGCGCGGTGACCGTGGCCTTCGCGGGCACGGCCGCCCCGATCCGCTTGGCGAACTCCTCGGCGAGGCCGCGGGCCGGGTTCGCCGAGCGCGGGGACACCGCCTTGGTCGGGTCCGCGCGGCCGCCGTCGAGCATGGCGGGCACGATCGGCGCGATGAACCCGCCCGCGACGTCGCGGTTGTCCCAGCCCTGCGCGAGGCTGTCGCCCGTGTAGCGGTCGAGGTCGAGCAGCACGGTGTCGACCGGGCCGGTCGCCTTGACCTGCGCGACCAGGTCGTCGAGGTGCGCCGCGCCGGGGTAGACGGAGTCCTTGTCCGCGGCGAGGGAGGACAGCGTCGGGTCGCCGCCGCCGACGATGATCACCGTGCCCGGCTTGTCCCCCGCGACGACGCGGGTGGTCAACTGTTCGGCCAACGGCAGGGCGAGCAGCGCGGCGGCCGAGGTGAGCAGCTTGGCGGTGGACGCGGGGACGAGCGGGGTGGCCGCGTTCTGGGCGTAGAGGATCTCGCCGGACGCCGGATCGATCACGGTGCCGGTGAGGGTGCCCAGCGCGGGATCGGCGGCCGGGCCCGCGAGCGCGCCGCGCAGTCCCGCGGCCGTGGGCGCCGGGATGTCGGCGCCAGGGGCCCGCAGCGTGGCCGAGAACTGGACGAGCGGGGGCGGGGGCGCGATGGCGACCTCGGGCTCCGCGACCAGACCGAGTCGGTTGGCCAACCCGGGCACGGCGAAGATCACCCCCGCCACCACCGCCAACACACCGACTATGGCGACGGCGAGGATCAGGACTCGGCGCCCGCGCTTGGCGGGAACCTCTGTCGTGTTCTCTGGTTCAGTGCCAACCCGAACCGGCATAGCCCGCGGCGGCTCGTCGCCTGCCGGCTGGGCTGGCCGGTTCCGACTCGGGTCAACGGCGCGGGTGGGCAGGTCGGGCGGCCGACCGGCACCGGGAACCGGCAGACCCGACTCACGGGCCCGGACGAACGGCCGCTCACCAGGCCAAACCGGGCCAGGCCGACCCGCACCAGACCTCGGCGCCCCCGGGCGACCCGCCCCCGCCTCACCGCTGAGACCGGACGGCGGTCCCGGCCGCCCGGGCACACCCGGCTCGTGCCGGTCCGACCCGCGCTCACCGACAACGGGCCTCGGGCGCCCCGGCCCGGCACCCGGACTGGGGGGCAACCCTGATCGACCTGCCCCTGGTTCACCACCCGGACGGGGAGGCACCGAGTGGCCAGGAATCCCCGGCTCCCGCCGACCCGCCTCCTGCTCACCGCCGCCGAACAGCCCCGACCCAGACTCACCACCCGGACCCGACGAGTCCGGCTCACCGGGGGGCTCGGATCGTGTGCCACTGGAATCCGGGGCGGGCCGGCCGGGAATGGGTTCCCGGGACAGCGCTCCGACCGGGATGATCTGGGTCTTCTCGTCGCGGCGGGGTTGATCGGGCGTGGGCCGGAAGACGCGGGTGGCTTCGGCGCGGGACCGCGTGGAACTGCCGGGGGTTCGGATCGGGAGGCGGGGAACCGTTGTTCCCCCGTCCGGGACCGGCACCTCAGCGGTGTCACCCGACTCGGCCCCGCCCTCGACGGGGGTGTCGGACGCGGGCCAGTCGACCGTGTGCGGGGAGTCAGATTCACTCACTCGGGTGGTCGCTTCGACCTCGGGAACCACGTGGGTCTCGTCACGTAACGCGCTCGGCGTCGGCGCCTCCACCGTCTCGTCGGCGGCGGCCGGAACGTCGTCGTCGTCCAGGGAGGGCCACAGGGCGTCTTCGTCGGCGGGCCACGCCGGTCCGCTGTCGAACCCGGGCGCGGGGCTTTCGTGCTGGTCAGCGGGGTGCGCGGAGGACTCGCCGGGCTGCGGGCCGCCGGACTGGCGTTGCTCGGGCATGCGTCTTCCTCCCCTGACCACGGTCGAACGTCACACCTGGGCCGGACCGGATCGGTGCAGGCCACCGGGATGCCGTGGTCCACACTAGTGGCGTAACGAGGACAGCCGAGACGAGCGAGGACCGCGTGGAGTTCGACGTCACGATCGAGATCCCCAAGGGGAATCGCAACAAGTACGAGATGGACCACGAGACCGGCCGGATCAAGCTCGACCGGACCCTGTTCACCGCCACGCAGTACCCGGCCGACTACGGCTTCGTGGACAACACCCTCGGTGAGGACGGCGACCCGCTGGACGCGCTGGTCCTGGTGCAGGAGCCGACGTTCCCCGGCTGCCTGATCCACGCCCGCGCGATCGGCATGTTCAGGATGACCGACGAGAAGGGTGGCGACGACAAGGTGCTCTGCGTGCCCGCGCACGACCCGCGCACCGAGCACCTGCGCGACATCCACCACCTCGCCGAGTTCCACCGGCTGGAGATCCAGCACTTCTTCGAGGTCTACAAGGACCTGGAGCCGGGCAAGAGCGTCGAGGGCGCGAGCTGGGTCGGCCGCACCGAGGCCGAGGCCGAGATCATGCGGTCCTACGAGCGCCTCAAGACCGCGGGCGGTCTCCCCCACTGACCGTCCGCGTTCACAGCGAGCGCACAGCGGATTCTCAGCCGATCCAGACCGGCGGGCGCGACCCTGGGGTCATGACCGAGATCGCAGACCACGACCGGGGCCTCGCCTTCGACCTCGCCACGCTGGGCCGCCGCCGCCTGCTGACGCTGCTGGGCGGCGCGGGCCTGGCCCTCGCGGGCTGCGCGGGCAACCCGACCGAGACCCAGACCCAGACCACGACCCAGACCCAGCCGACCGGTACCGGCGTCGCGTGCGCGGAGGCCATCCCCGAGGAGACGGCGGGCCCGTATCCGGCCGACGGGACCAACGGCCCGAACGTGCTGACCGAGAGCGGGATCGTCCGCGGCGACATCCGGTCCAGCTTCGGTTCCTCGACGACCACCGCCAAGGGCCTCCCGCTGGCGATCGAGCTGACCGTGGTCGACGCCGCCAAGGGCTGCGCCGTGCTCCCCGGGGCGGCGGTCTACCTGTGGCACTGCGACATCGACGGGAGCTACTCGATGTACGGGCGGGGCCTCGCGAACGAGAACTACCTGCGCGGTGTCCAGGAGACCGACGCGCAGGGCAAGGTCAGGTTCACCAGCATCTTCCCGGCGGCGTACGCGGGCCGCTGGCCGCACATCCACTTCGAGGTCTACCCGAGCCTGGCCGAGGCCACGAAGGCGGGCGACCCGATCGTCACCTCACAGCTCGCGCTTCCCCAGGACGTCTGCACCCGGGTCTATGCGACCGACGGCTACGCCCAGAGCGTGCGCAACCTGGCCCGGACCTCACTGGAGTCCGACAACGTCTTCCGGGACGGGCACGACAGCCAGCTCGCGGCTGTCACAGGCGACACGACCGCGGGCTACACCGCCTCGCTCGTCGTCCAGACCTGACGAACGGCCCCGCACCGGGGCCGTTCGTCCGCGGTCAGATCGAGACGGGCGCCGGGGCGTGCCCGGCGGCCGCGGCCGCCTCCTCGTCGGCGGCGCGCTCGATGCCGGACTTGTCCGACAGCGGCGACTCCTTGAGGAACCAGATCAACGCGAACGCGACCAGCACCACGAACCCGCCGACCAGGAACACCGTGTCGAGCGAGCTGGAGAAGCCGGTCAGGATCGGCCGGGCCAGCACCGGGTCGATCTCGTTGAGGAACGCGGTGTTGTTCAGGTCGATCCCGCCGCCACCCTGCAGGCTGCCCGCGAACTGCGGGTTCTGCTGGAGCGCGGCGAGGAACGCCGGGTCGGTGCGGACCGACCCGAACGCGTCGGTGATCCGGTCGCCGACGACGGTGAACAGGATGGACAGGAACACCGCCGTGCCGACGGTGCCGCCGATGGACCGGAAGAAGGTGGCCGACGAGGTCGCCACACCCATGTCCTTTACCGGCACGTCGTTCTGGATCGCCAGGATCAGGGTCTGCATGCACAGCCCCAAGCCGATGCCCGCGAGCACCATGACCAGCATCGTCGCCCACAGCGGGGTGTCGACGCCGACCTGCGCGAACAGGAACAGCGACGCCGAGATCGCGCCGAGGCCGATGATCGGGTAGATCCGGTAGCGGCCGGTCCGGGAGATCAACTGCCCGCTGCCGATGGCCGCGGCCAGGATGCCGAAGGTGAGCGGCAGCGTCATCAGGCCGGACTCGGTCGGCGAGGCGCCCTTGACGATCTGCAAGTACAGCGGCAGCGACATCAGCATGCCGAACATGCCGATCCCCATGATGAAGTTGACGAAGTTGGCCAGCGCGAACACGGGCCTGCGGAACAGCCGCAGCGGCAGCAGCGCCGCGTCGCCCATCCGTCGCTCGATCGAGAGGAACGCGGCCAGGCCGACGGCGCCGATCGCGTACATCGCGATCGCGCGGGCGGAGTCCCAGCCCCAGGTGCGGCCCTGCTCGGCGATGATCAGCAGCGGCACCAGGCCGACGGTGAGCGCGATGGCGCCCCAGTAGTCGACCTTCTGCGGGATCCGGCGGTGCGGGACGTTCAGGTAGCGCGCGACAACCACGAGCGCGACCAGCGCGATCGGCAGGTTGAGCAGGAACACCCAACGCCAGCCCTCGATGCCCGCGAATTCGTCCAGGCCTGCGAAGAACCCGCCGACGACCGGACCGGCCACACTGGACAGTCCCCAGACGGCCATGAAGTAGCCCTGGTACTTGCTGCGCTCCCGCGGCGGCACCATGTCGGCGATGATCGCCAGCGCCAGCGACATCAGGCCGCCCGCGCCGAGACCCTGCACCGCGCGGTACGCGGCCAGTTCGTACATCGAGTTCGCGAGGCCCGACAGCACGGAGCCGAGCAGGAAGAACGTGATCGCGGTCAGGTACATCGGCTTGCGGCCGAAGATGTCCGACAGCTTGCCGTAGAGCGGGGTGGAGATCGTCGCGGTGATGAGGTAGGCGGTGGTCGCCCACGCCTGGATGGTCTGGCCGTTGAGCTGGTCGGCGATGGTCTTCATGGCCGAGGCCATGATCGTCTGGTCCAGCGCGGCGAGCAGCATGCCGAGCATCAGGCCGGACATGACCGTGAGGATCTGCCGGTGGCTCAGCTGCCCCGGTGGGGCCTCCGAAACCGGAGCGGACATCACTTTCCCCCTTCGGAACGCGCCTGATTGGCGCATTCGATGATCAGCGTCGGTAGGTAGTTCTCGTGGTCGGCCAGGAAGCGCTCGAACAGCTCGACGAACCGGTCGATGTCGGCGGGGTCCCAGTGGCTGACCATCCTGGCGAGCGACAGCGCGAAGCGGGCGCGCTGCGCCTGGAGGCGGGCCAGCCCGTCGTCGGTGACGGCGAGCAGGCTGGCGCGGCCGTCGCCCGGGTCGGCGCGGCGCTCGATGAGCCCGTCCTTGACCAGACCGGCCACCTGACGGCTCACCGTCGACGGGTCGGAGTGGACCGCTTCGGCGAGCACGCTGGAGCGGCTCGGGCCGAGCGCGGCGAGCGCCTTGAGCAGCACAATCGAGGACCGGTCGACCCCGCCCTTGCTCAACCGGGCCGCGACCGTCGCCTGCTGTTTGCCGAAGGCGAAGAGCACGCCCGCGAGCCGCTGCCCGTTGGCGATGTCCCGCTCGGTGAGGTCCCGCTCGGTGAGGTCCCGCTCGGTGAGGTCGACTGCCGAGGCATCGGTCTGGTGCGCGGCCACGACGGCTCCTTACGTTGCTTGCATCATCCAATTAGATGGTCGATACAAGCATGCACTTTTTTGTTGGCATCGGCAACCGAATTCTGGTGTGACCGGCGTCGCGTCAGACCCAACCCGGCATCGGCGCGGCCAACAGCTGGCCAACTCAAGTTACCGATGAGTAATGTGGCGCGCATGAGCATCGACTACGGCTGGGTCGCGGACGCGATGAAGCAGACCGTCCCCTGGGTGAGCACGGCGGGCGTGGAGTTCACCGAGGTCGCGGCCGACCGCGTGGTGTGCGCGCTGCCCGACCTGGAGCACCAGCGCAACCACGTCGGCGGGCCGCACGCCGCGGTCATGTTCGGGCTGGCCGAGACCGCGTCCGGCGCCGTCGGCCTGGCGTCGTTCGCCCAGCAGATGGAGCGCGCGACGCCGCTGGTGGTCAGCTCGGAGATCCGCTACAAGAAGCTGGCCAAGGGCCCGCTGACAGCCGAGGCGGTGCTCACCCGGCCCGCCGCCGACGTGGTCGCCGAACTCGACGCGGGCACCCGCCCGGAGTTCGCCGTGGCCTGCACGATCCGCAACGGCGACGGCGTCACCACCGCCGAGATGACCGTGGTCTGGACACTGCGGCCCAACCGCGGCTAGGTGGGCCTGCTCGGGCGGGGCAGGGCAAGCGCGGCGTCGACGTCAACATGCGCCTCGGGGTGCTGCGCCCACCACTTGGCGTAGGTCGGGTTGCGGTCGACAATCGACCGGTAGGCGTGCGCGACACACGCGAACACCTCGTGCTTGCGCGCGCCCAGCGGCCCGTCGAGCCGGACGACCAGCACCACCGGCAGGGTCAGCGCGGACCCGCGCAGCGGCCTGATGACGAACCCGTCCCCACTGACCGACGCGGGCTGTGCAAGGCAGACCGCGCCCGCCGCGGCGAGCGCCATCGCGGTCCGGCCCTCGGTGACGTGGTGGGTGATGCGTGGGGTGAACCCGACCGCCTCGCACGTCTTGCGAAACCGCAGCCGCATGGTGTCCTGGTCGGGCGGCGGCACGACCCAGTCCAGGTCCGCCAGGTCGGCGAGGTCGATCTCCTCCTGCTCGGCCAGCGGGTTCGCCGAACTGATGGCGACGAACTGCGGCTCCTCGACGATGGTGCGGACCTCGACGTCGTGCAGCGTGCGGTGCTCCATGCCCTCGAACCGCTCGAACACCGCCAGGTCGGCCCGCTTCGCGACGATCAGGTCGAGCAGCGCCGGGCCCGAGGAGTCGATCTCCGTGCGGAGTTCGGAACAGCGCACCCAGGCTTTGAATTCGGCGATCAGCGCGGTGGTGAACAGCATGTAGGTCGCCGCGAGCACCAGCGGCGCGTCCCCCGGTTCGCGCCCTTGGGTGCGGGCGGTCGCGAGCAGGGCGGCCATGTCCTCCAGCACGACCCGCGCGGATCGCACCACGGTGCGGCCCAACTCGGTCGGCACGCTGCCGTGCGGCGAGCGCTGGAACAGCTCGCCCCCGATGAGCCGCTCGATCGACCGGAGCTGCGCGGTGAGCGCGGGCTGCGTGACGCCCAGCCGGATCGCCGCCTTGGACACGCTGCCTTCCTCGGCGATGGCGCAGATCGCGCGCAAGTGGCGCAGTTCGAGTTCAGCCATAAGGGGACTTGATACCCCTTTCGGATGAGTCTCGGCTAGCCGTTGGCCGCAATATTCCTGGAACCGGTACGGAAAAACCGGTACGCGAGGCATGGGAGCGCGCACCCAGTTCGGACAACTTCATCCCCTGCACACGATCCGCCGGTGCCTGGCCCGGACGGCCGCATCCGGCCGGGCCAGGCCCGGTGAGTCGGGAAGGAATCCCATGCGGTTCAAGAAGTTCGCCATCGGCGCGGGCATCGGGCTCGCCGCCGTGGCATTGGCCATCGGCACTCCCTCGGCGTCTGCCGCTCCCCCGCCGCCCTCGGACGGCGGCACCGTCGCGCCCCTGATCATCGGCGGCGGCAACGCCACCGAGACCTACTCGTTCATGGTGTCCCTGCAGACCTCCGCAGGCCACGCCTGCGGCGGCTCGCTCATCACCCCGCAGTGGGTCGTCACGGCCAAGCACTGCGTGGGCAGCCTGTCCAGGGCCCGAATCGGCACCACGACCTGGAACTCCGGCGGCACCCTGGTCGGCATCGCCTCCCAGAACAACACCGACCCGGGCGGACGCGACATCGCGCTGGTCAAGCTGGCGCAGCCGGTGCAGCAGACGCCGATCGCGATCGCGGCCGACGCTGGCGCCACCGGCACCGCCACCCGGCTCATCGGCTGGGGCCAGACCTGCCCGACCCGCGGCTGCGGCGGCGCGCCGACCAACCTGCAGCAGATCGACGTCAAGGTGCTCAGCTCGGGCTGCACCGACGGCTTCGACCCGTCCAAGGAACTCTGTCTGGGCGACCGGCAGGGCACCGGCGCCTGCTACGGCGACTCCGGCGGTCCGGCCGTCCGGTCGGTCGGCGGCCGCTGGGAGCTGACCGGCGCCACCAGCCGCGCGGGGCAGGGTCAGGCCACCTGCGGCCAGGCGCCCGCGATCTACATGAACGTCCCGGCGTACAAGACCTGGATCAACCAGGTCACCGGGGGCGGCACCACCCCGCCGCCGCCGGGCAACTGCACCGGCGTGCCCGCCTGGAACGCGTCGGTCCTCTACTACCCCGGCGACCGGGTGTCCTACAGCGGCCGCCGCTGGGAGTCGACCTGGTACAACCGGGCGCAGGCGCCGGGCAGCGGACCGTACGCCTACTGGCGTGACCTCGGTGCCTGCTGAGTAAGAGGGGCGCGGGTCCCGGCCGGTGCCGGGGCCCGCGCCTCACAGTTCCTCGATGCCCTCGGCATGCCTGCGGGCCAGTTCCCGGTAGATCGCCGCGTTGTGGTCGACCCAGGTCTTCGACGTGCCGATCAACGGCTCCTGCCGCTTGGCGGGCACCCCCATGGCCACCACCTCCGCCGGGATCTCGACGCCCGGGCCGACGACCGCGCCCGCCGCGATCAGCGCCCGCTCGCCGATGACCGCGTCGTCCTGGATGGTGGCGCCGTTGCCGACGAGCGCGTGCGCGCCGATCGTGCAGTCGTGGATCACGCAGAGATGGCCGACGGTGGCGCCCGGCCCGATCACGCAGCCCCGCTCGCTGACGTGGACCACGGAGTTGTCCTGCACGTTGGCGCCCTCGCGGATCACCACCGGGCCGAAGTCGGCCCGGATGACCACGCCGTACCAGACCGACGCGTGCGCCTCGACCGTCACGTCGCCGATCAGCGTCGCCGTCGGCGCGATCCACGCCTGCGGGTGGATCTTCGGGTGCTTGCCTTCGAACGAGAACATCGGCACCGGGCCACAGTAATGTCCGCACGATGAAGCTGGACTCCGGCGGGTACGCCGTGACCGTGGCCCAGGCGGCAGCCGCCATCGCGGCGGCCGAGCGGGCGGGCTACGACGGCGCGTGGGTCGCCGAGACCCAGCACGACCCGTTCCTCGCGCTGGCCGTCGCCGCCCCGATGACCGAGCGGATCGAGCTGGTCACCGGCATCGCCGTGGCCTTCGCGCGCAACCCGATGACGGTGGCGGTGCAGGCCAACGACCTGCAGTTGCTCTCCGGCGGCCGGTTCGTGCTCGGGCTCGGGTCGCAGATCAGGCCGCACATCACCAAGCGGTTCGGCATGCCGTGGTCGAGCCCGGCGGCGCGGATGCGGGAGTTCGTGCTCGCCGTGCGCGCGATCTGGCACGCGTTCGAGACCGGCGAGCGGCTCGGCTTCACCGGCGAGTTCTACACCCACACCCTGCTGACGCCGTTCTTCAACCCGGGGCCGAACCCGCACGGCAACCCCAAGGTCTACCTCGCCGCCGTCGGCGAGCGGATGACCGAGGTGGCGGGCGAGGTCGCCGACGGACTGCTGTGCCACAGCTTCTGCACCGAGCGCTACCTGCGGGAGGTCACCCTGCCCGCGCTGGAGCGAGGTCGGGCGAAGGCCGGGAAACCGTTGGCGGGCTTCGAGATCAGCGGTCCGTCGTTCGTCGCCACCGGCGCGTCCGACGCGGAGGTCGAGGAGTCGGTGGCTGCCGTGCGCAAGCAGATCGCCTTCTACGGCTCGACCCCCGCCTACCGCGCCGTGCTCGACCTGCACGGCTGGGGCGAGCTGCAGGACGAGCTGAACGCGCTGTCCAAGCGGGGCAGGTGGGACGAGATGGCCGGGCTGATCGACGACGACGTGCTGACCGCGTTCGCCGTCGTCGGCGACCCCGCGCGGGTGGCCGACGAGATCACCCGGCGCTACGGCGACGTCGCCTACCGGATGACCTTGACGGCCGCCCACGCCCCCGACCCGGCGCGGTGGGCGCCGGTGTTCGAGGCCCTGCGGTCTAGGTGAACCGGATCAGCGCGGCCCCGGCCAACACGAAGAACACGAGCACGACGAGCGTGCTGGAGCTGCCACCGGTCGAGCTGGTCACGAGCTGATCCACCGCGCCGGTCAGCAGGATGCCGCACTCGGCGGTGACGAGGTGGCGCCCGGGCTCCACCCGGCTGAACTCGATCCGCGCGGTGAACTCGCCCCTGCTGTCGGCCACGCTCGCGCCGACCTTCTCGCCGCCGGAGGTGAGCAGGACCATGCTCCCAGGATCGCAACCCTTGCCTTTGGCAGACACGGAGTCGCCGGGCTGGATGCTGTCGCGGTCGAAGTCGAGGTCGCCGTCGGACTCAGGCGCGCTGGTGGTCGCAGTGGTCGGGGTGTCCGTTGTGGACGGTGGCGTGTCGGTGGTCGTTGTCGTTGTGGTGGTTGTGGTTGTCGTGGTGGTCACCGGAGGCCGGGTGGTGGTGGTCGTGACTGGCGGCCTGGTCGTGATGGTGGGCGGGCGCGTCGTCGTGGTGGTGACCGGCGGCGGGGTTGTCGTGGTGGTGGTCGGCGGCACCGTTCCCTTGACGGTGAACCGGGTGCCCGCCTTCGCGGTGGAGCAGGTCGCGGAGATCGGGTACGTGCCTTCTTTGGTGCCGTTGGGCACGCTCACGGTGACCGACCCGCTGGCCGCGCCCCGGCGCGGCGGTTTGGGCGGGAACGCCGAGGGAATCGGGCCGGGCGGCCAACTGAAGGTGATCACCTCGCAGCCGGTGCTCACGTAGACGGTCCAGTTGAGCGTGAACGTGCCGCCCGCCGGGCCACTGGTCGGCGAGACCGAGACCGCCATCGGCACCTGGGCGGCGGCGGGCGTCACAGGTACCAGCACGAGCATTACGGCGAAGCCCGCAACGACGATGCTCACAATGCGTCTTACAGTGCGCACAGCCACTTCTCTCGTCCGATGGAACGCTCCGGCAGGCACCGGCCCGCTGTAGCATTCCGGCTCAATCGGGCCCGTTCAACCGGGGGTTTTCCCATGGGACGTCTTATCGCCGCCGCGGTTGCCTTCGTGACGGTCGCATTGGTGTTCGGTGCCTCGCCCGCCGCCGCGCAGGAGGCCGACGACCCCCTCAGAGTGACCGTCACGCTCGACGGTCAGGACATCACCGGCCGTACCGTCGCGCTCGATCCGGGCAAGCCCGCCGAGTTGTCGATCACGGCGGTGAACAACGGCTCGAAGCCGCAGCAGGTCCGCCTGGTGCGCGTGTCCGGGGTCGCGCTGGCGCTCACGTTCTTCGCCTACGACACCACCCTGCCCTTCGAGGTGCCCGCGCGCGGACGCACCACCCGGACCTTCCCGCTCGACGTGCGCGACCTGCAGGGCCAGGCGATCGGCCTGCTGCCCACCTCGGTCGAACTCCTCGACGACGACCGCGCGGTGCTCGGCGGCGTCAGCACGGTGGCCGACGTGCGTGGCTCGATCTGGTCGGTCTACGGCGTCTTCGGCATCGCGATGTTCGGCCTGACCGCGCTCACCTGGGTGACCGCGCTGGTCGCCCTGGCGCGGAACCGTTTGTCCCCCAACCGGTTCCGCCGCGCCCTGCGGTTCCTCCCGGCGGGCATCGGCACCGGGCTGGTCGCCGTGGTGACGCTGTCCGTGCTGCGGCTGGTGCCGCCGGAGCCGGTGGTGGAGATCCCGATCGTGCTGGGCGCCGCGGTGATCGCGATGGTGCTCGGCTTCCTCACCCCGCATCCCGCGCCCGAGGCCCCGCCCGCCCAGCACGACCCGGTGGACGGCCCGACCGTGGGCATGACGACGCAGTACATCGACCAGAGCACCCAGCAGAACACCCAGCGGTGGCCTGGATGACCGCGCCCGCGGCGCTCGCGGCCGCACTACCGCAGTACTCCGTCGGGAACAAGATCGGCTCCGGCGGCATGGGTGTGGTGTTCGAGGGCCTGCACCGCTCGCTCGGCAGGCAGGTGGCGATCAAGCAGCTCCCCGGCGAGCTGATCGGCGACCCGGAGGTCAACGCGCGCTTCGACCGCGAGGCCCGGGTGCTGGCCAGCCTCGACCATCCGCACATCGTCCCGGTCTACGACTACGTGCAGACCGGCCGCGACAACCTGCTGGTGATGGAGAAACTCGACGGCGGCACGGTCTACAGCCGCTTCCACGGCGCGGGCCTCACCGGCGAGCAGTCGTGCGCGATCACGCTGGCCATGCTGGGCGGGCTGCACGCCGCGCACGCGGCCGGGGTGCTGCACCTCGACGTCAAGCCGAAGAACCTGCTGTTCACCTCGGCGGGGGTGATGAAGGTGGCCGACTTCGGCATCGCGCAGGTGGTCAGCGAGGGCGCGACGATGATGACGCACGCGGGCGAGGTGCTCGGCACGCCCGCCTACATCGCGCCCGAGCAGGCCATGGGCAACGCGCTGACCCCGGCCGCCGACATCTACGCCGCGGGCACCGTCCTCTACGAACTGCTCTGCGGCGACCTGCCCTACGACCGCACCCGCGGCGCCGTCAGCATGATGCGCCAGCGCATCTTCAACGATCCGCAGCCGCTGCCGCGGGTGCCCGAGCCGCTGGCCACCGTGGTCATGCGCAGCCTCGCCCGCGACCCGCTGCACCGCTACCGCGACGCCGAGGCGTTCGCGGTCGACCTCAGCGCCGCCGCGACCGTCGTGTTCGGACCGGGCTGGCTGGAGCGCTCCGGCGCGCCGGTCCACCTCGCGCCGCGCGTGCTGGGCTCGATCGCGCAGCAGGTCAACCGGCAGCCGGACGCGCCGACGATCATCACCCCGCCCGTGCGCGGCACAGTTCTGGAACACACCCGCTCGATCGACGCAGGCGACCTACGCGGCCACGCGCTGCGCCCGGCGAGCGAGCTGCTGCGCACCGGGCCGTCGCCGCTGTGGCCGGGCCTGGTGGCGGGGGTGGCGCTGATCGTGCTGGCCATCTTGCCGTTCCTCGCGCCCGCGACGCTGCCGCACGCGAACCAGACCTTCACGGTCAACGGCACCTCGGTGTCGGCGCCGGTCAACGTCGACCTGAGCCTGCCGATCGTGATCAACGGCACCGCCGCGTCCGCCGAGCCGATGGTCGTGTCGTTTCGGATGAGTTCGGCTGGCGTTCCGCTGGGCGACGTCCGTATCGAGGACGTCGTCGCCAACCCCGACGGGACGTTCCAGGCCACCGCGAAACCGTGGGCGTTCTGGCGCTGGCTGGTGGGCGGCGCGACCACCGCCGAGGTTCAGATCGACGACGGTCAGCCGCAGCAGTTCACCCTGGTGTCCGTCCAGAACCCGATTGCCAGCGTGATGGGCGCGGGCAGCCTGTTGATCAGCTTGTTCGCGTTGGCGTCGGTGGAGTCGACCATGCGCACCCTGCGCCGCGGCCACCGCCGCCCGTCCGCGCCGTTCACGGCACTGCCGCTGGGTGCCCTGTTCGGCGCGGGCGTGTGGCTGTTGCTGACGGTGCTGACCACCCGGGAACCGTCGATCGGCTACGCGCTGGGCAGCGCGGCGGTGGGCGCGATCGCGGCGAGCGGCTTCGTCCTGGCGACCGCGTGGTCCGCCCGGCGCGGCTGACAGTGGGCTGATCGGGTGACAACCTGAATGGTCAAGTAACGCACGGTATTCACCAGGTCGATGCACTCCCCGACTGCAACTTTCCGATCAGGGGATGTGCCGATGACGACACCTCAGCCCAGCCTGCCGCAACGCTGGCGGTCCGCGCCGCGCTGGCAACGGATCACCGTCATGGTGCTCGCGGTGTTCGTCGGCCTCGGCCTGCTCGGCGGCCTCTTCGGGGAGGAGAAGTCGAAGACCACCACAGCCGCGCCGCTGGCCGCCGTCCCGACCGTCACCACTGAGCGGACAACCACCACGACCACGCCACCGAAGACCATGGTCGCCGAGATCATCGACGCCCGAACCGTGCTGACCGCCGCGGGCAAACAGGTAGTCGTCGCGGGCCTCGCCCCCGCGGGCGACTGTTGGCAGGCGGCGGCCGTCGACTTCGCCAAGAAGACCTTGGTGGGCACCGAAGTGGAACTGGCGGGCGCGTCGTCCGTACTCCTCTACGACGGCACGGACTTCGCCGTCCTCGCCGTCAGCCGCGGCATGGCCAAACCCCTCGACGGCGCCTCAGCCGCCCTCACCGACGCCCAGGCCGCCGCCAAGTCGGCCGGACTCGGCCTCTGGGGCGCACCCTGCGCGGGCGCCGACGCGATCCCGGCACCGCCCGCGCCACTGCCCGTGCCGGTCCCCACGATCGACCCGCCTACTGAACAGCCGGAGCCCGAACCCGAGCCGTCCGTGTACTACAAGAACTGCACCGCCGCGAAGGCCGCGGGCGCCGCCCCCATCCGCCGCGGCGAACCCGGCTACGGCAAACATCTGGACCGCGACGGAGACGGCATCGGCTGCGACAAGTAGCTGCCACCAACGAAAATCGGGCCTGTCCACTCCACAGTGGACAGGCCCGATCCGTGAGCCGCCTAAGGGAATCGAACCCTTGACCTATTCATTACGAGTGAATTGCTCTGGCCGACTGAGCTAAGGCGGCGTGACCTCGGACAGCATACCGGGTGCCCGCCCGTCACCCGCACGGACCACCATCGTTAAATTCATGTCACCGGTTGCCCTGACCGGCGTCCGTTCTTGCCCTAGGAGGACCCAGACGATGCCCCGACGTCTGCCCGTTGTGCTGGCGTTGCCGGTGACGGCCGCGGTGCTCGCCCTGACCGCGGCCCCGGCGGCGGCACAGGTGCCGACGACGCCGGTTCCGCCGCCCGCCAGTCCGAGCGGCCCGCCGCCGTCCGCGCCGATCGGGCCGCAGCCGCTGGGTCGGGCGATCGGCGACGCGGGCACGGGGCTCGCGGTGGTCCGGCTGCTGCCGAACTCGGCGCCGACGCGGTCGATCATTCCCGGCGCCGAGGACAAGCTGCCCAAGCAGGCGGCGGTGGAGATGGGCTTCGGGCTGGCGAGCGCGCAGGCGAACTCCGAGGCGTACCTGAGTTTCGAGAAGGCCATCGCGCAGGCGTCGCCGGGGGGTTTCGCGTTGCAGGGGGCGGCTCCGCAGACGCCGGGGGCGTTGGCGCAGACGGCGCCGCCGAGCAATACGCAGCCGCGCAGTGGGGGGTTCAACCCGCCGTCGTCGCCGCTGGACACGCTGGTGAGGGCCGGGGCGCTCAACGGCCGGGTGCAGGCGCAGTGGAGCGGCACGCTCGGACCGTGTGTGGGGACCATCGCGGACGCGTCCACCGAGCTGGCGAGCCTGTCCGCGCTCAACGCCATCCCGACGCTGCCGGGCGTGACCGACCTCGCGGGCGTCTTCGACGCGCCCAACCTCGACGCGGGCGGCGACCAGGCCGTGATCAACGGCATCAAGGGGCTGACCGGCCCGCTCAGCACCCTGGGCGGTGTGCTGAGCGGGCAGGGCAGCACGAGCACCGACGGCAAGGGCTCGCTGCTGAGCCTGCCGAACACGCTGTCCGCCCGCTCCGTGGTCCAGCTCGTCGACATCCCCGGCTCGGCCAACAAGGCCGTCCAGTCCACCTCGACGCTGCAGGTGGCCGCGGTGAAGCTGCTCGCGGGGACGCCGTTCGAGGTGTCGATCAACGTGGTCAGCCAGCCGACCCTGCGGGTGACCTCGACCGGCGACAAGGCGACCTCGACGGTGACATACACCGCGCCGGTGCTGGAGATCGTCCAGGGCGGCAAGAGCCTGGGCAAGCTCGACGCGGCGAACCCGAAGTTGGACATCCCGATCGGCATCCCGCTGCCGGGCGTCGGCGCGCTGCCCGGCATCGACAAGCTGCCGATCATCGGCGGCCTGCTGGGCAACGGCCAGGGCCTGCAGGACGGGCTTGCCAAGGGCCTGCGGAAGCTCGACCTGGGTGTGCTGCGGCTGTCGGTCGCGGGCCTGAACCAGAAGAGCGAGGAGTCGACCCAGCCGTTCACGGGCTTCCAGCTCGGTGCGACGGCGCGGATGCTCGACCTCCAGGTCCTGCCGACCGACGCGCTGGGCCTGCCGAACCTGCCCTCCGCGCTGGCGCAGGTCTCGCTGGGCGAGCAGGTGGCCCGGGCGTTCGCACCCGCGGGCGGTGTCGTCTGCGGCACCGCGGCGCAGCAGCCCGAGACGCCGCCCGCGCCCGCGCCGCAGGGCAAGGCCCCGCCGCTGGCCTACACGACCGCGGCCTACCGGGCGGTGCCGATCTTCTGGACCGGCACGGCGCTGCTGCTGGTCGGCGTCGTCCTGGTGGCCGCCCTGCCCGCGCGCAGGCCACGAACTCCACAGGGAAAGATCACACCGCAGAAGTGATCGAGGAGGTAGTGGACCCCGTCCGGCGCAAGTCGGACGGGGTCCACGCTCGTCAGCCGAAGAACAGGGCGGTGACCATGGCCTCGACCGCGATCCGCGGCTTCACGTTCAGCTCCAGCGCCTCGCGGCAGGCGAGGACGGCCTCCAGCCTGCGCAGCGTCGAATCGGGCGTCCAGGACGACGCCGCCTGACGCGTGCCCTCGGCGTAGTCCGGGTGGTTGAGCGTGGCGGGCGAACCCGCGCTGACCACCAGCACATCGCGGTAGTAGCCCGCGAGGTCGACCAGCGCCAGATCCAGCGTGTCCCGCTGGGTGCGGGTGGCGCGGGACTTCTGCCTGCGCTCCAACTCCTTGATCGCCCCCGCGCTGCCCCTCGACGCGGCCGCGGCGCCCTTGCCGGTGCCGCCGTGGCCCATGGCCATCTTGAGGGCGTCCTTCTCCACCTCGTCGCGGGTGCCGCTGACCTCGCTCGCGTCGGCCTCCGCGGCCTTGACCAGGTCGTCCGCGCAGTCGAAGACGTCGGACAGCCTGCGCAGGTGCAGCGGGATGCGCAGCACCCTGGCGCGCCGATCGCGGGCGGCGGGGTCGGTGGCCAGGCGCCGGGCGCGGCCCACGTGCCCGCCGCACACCGACGCCGCCCACGCCGCGGTGTCGGCGTCGATGCCGTCGCGCAGCCGCAGCACCTCGGCGATCGACGGGGCCGACGGCGTGCGCAGCGCGATCGCCCGGCAGCGCGAGCGGATGGTGACCGAGACGTCGTCCGGGTGGTCCGAGGGTGCGCAGAGCAGGAACACGGTGCGCGCGGGCGGCTCCTCGACGACCTTGAGCAGCGCGTTCGCCGCGCCCTCGGTGAGCCGGTCGGCGTCGGTGATGATCACGACCTGCCACCGTCCGCCGGTCGGCCTGCGCGCGGAGGTCTGCACCAGGGCGCGCATCTCCGCGACCGAGATGGACAGCCCCTCGGGAACCACGAGCCGCACGTCGGCGTGCGTGCCGGACATGCTGGTGTGGCAGCCCTGACACTGCCCGCAGCCGGGCACGTCCTGGCCCGCGGTGCACTGCAGCGCGGCGGCGAACGCGCGGGCGGCGACCGAGCGGCCCGAGCCGGGCGGGCCGGTGAACAGCCAGGCGTGCGTCATGCCCGCCGCGGTCCCGGTGCCGTCGACCAGCCCGGCGGCGGCGATGGCCGCGGTACTGAGCGTGTCCACGGCCTCGGGCTGGCCGACGAGCTGTGACCAGACCCCGCCCATCAGCCCGCCTCGACCGAGGCCAGCCCCTCACCGGGGACGAGTTCGGCCAGTTTGCGCCCGGCCAGGGTGGTGTGCACGGCCAGCCGGACCCGCTCGGCGACGTCTTCGGCGGTGCCGTCGCCGTCGACCACCACGTAGCGGTCGGGGTCGGCGGCGGCCATGTCGGCCAACACGCTCTGCACGTGCCAATGATGCTCGCTGCTGCCCGAGCCCGGACGCAGGGTGCCCGGGTCGCGGTCGAGCAGCACGGTGACGTCCGGGCGCAGCCGCGAGGTGGCCCAGTCGGCGAGTCCTTCGAGTTCGGCCGGGTCGAGGCCAGCGGCGACGGACAGGTGCGCGAGCGGGCTGTCGACGAACCGCTCCATCACCACCAGCGCGCCCCGGTCGAGGGCGGGCTGGATCTCGCGTTCCACCAGGTCGGCGCGGACCGCGGCGGCGACAAGGGCGTGCGCACGCGGGCTGGAGAGGTGCGCGCCTGCCAGCACCGCGCGCAGGCGGCCGTCGTCCAGGGCCGGATCGGTGGCGAGCAGGACCTCCTTCTTGCCGGGCTTGCGCAGCCAGTCGGCAAGCAGGTGGGCCTGGGTGGAGGTGTCGAGATGCAGGTCGCCCTCGATCGCGATCAGCAGGCCGGTGGCGCGGCGCGGCTTGCGGCGGATCGCGGCGAGCAGGTCGGCCATGATCGTCTCGGAGCGCCGGTCGTCCATCTGCCGATAGGCGATGACGCCGACGACGGCGGCGATCAGGCCAGCGCCCAGCAGCACCGGACGGGTGCCGTCGACCACCATCTGCCTGCCGAACAGGGTGATGTCGTGCGGTCGCACCAGGCCGACCAACACCGGCGTCGCGGCCATCGCGGCCGCCAGGATGATCTTCATCAGGGACTGGTAGATCGCGTTGATCCGGCCGCGGATGGCGTCCTCGACCTGGGTGCCGATGATCGTGACGCCGGTGAGGAAGGCCGCCCCCGCGCACGCGCCGAGCATGGCGACCGAGATCAGCGAGACCGCCAGGTGCGGGGAGAGCGCCACGAGCAGCTGCACCAGGCCCGCGGCGACGATCGCGATGCCGAACAGCCGGTTGTGCGGCAGACGCCGGGCCAGCTTGGGTGAGCCCGCCATGCCGGTGGCCAGGCCGATGAACAGCGCCACGAACAGCAGGCCGAAGGCGGACTCGCCGCCGCGCAGGCTGTTCGCGTAGAGCTGGGCGGAGCCGACGAGGGCGCCCGCGGCGGCGAAGGCGCCGATCATGCCGATCAGCAGGCCGCGCACCAGCGGGGTGGAGCGGACGAACCGGCCCGCGTCCTTGATCATGGCGACCAGGCCGGCCTTGGCGGGTTTGTCGTCCGCCTTGGGTTCGCTCACGACCCGGCGGGACAACTCCGGGATACGGGTGGCGACGATGATCGCGCTGGTCAGGTAGAGCAGGCCGTTGATCATCAGGATGATCTTGGCGATGCCGATGCCGTCCGGGTCGGGCTGCAGGTTGAGGTTGGTGCTGATGCCGGTGATGAGCGCGTAGAGGCCCGCGCCGCTGATCACGGCGATGCCGTAGGTCATCACCATGCCGAGCTGGTTGGCCGTCTCCACCTGGTCGGGCCTGCGCAGCAGGTTGGGTACCGCGGCGTCCTTCGAGGGAATCCACAGCAGCGCGCAGCAGCCGATCAGGAAGTTGCCGACGAACAGCCACAGCGGCGAGCCGACGATGGCGATGGAGAGGAACAGCCCGCAGCGCGCGATGTCGGCGAGCACCATGACCTTGCGCCGGTCGAACCGGTCGGCGAACAACCCGCCGAGCGGGGCGAACAGCAGGCCGGGCAGCAACTGGGTGAGCACGACGCCCGCGAAGGCGAAGCTCTGCGCCTTGTAGTCCTCGGTGAGGGTGGCCGCGAGCCCGGTGAGCGCGAGCAGTGACAGCCAGTCACCAACACTGCACAGGTAGGTGACCCCCCACAGCCTGCGGAACGGTCGGATCGCCAGCACACTGCGCGCTCGGTGCGCCATGGACGCATCCGGGCCGGTCGCCATCGCCCCGGTCTCGACCTTGTCGTTCAGGCCCCCGCTGATGCCCGCCACCCCATCTCCACACCGCGTGCCACCACCAGCGTAGCCGGGGAGCAGGTTCGGCCGGGTGTCCCGGGTGGCCGACAACGCATCCGCGGTTCGGTAACGCCGTGCGACCAAGCGCCCGCGCCGACCACCGGATCGGCGCAACCGCCGGACTCGGTCAGGCTATCCACAATCGGAGAACACCGTCGGGTGACGTTGGGTGAGCTAACCGGCGAAGCCGTTGAGCATGGCGACGAAGCTGCTCACGATGAAGTACGCGATCACCAGGAACACGATGAGGGCCGAGAGCGTCACGGTGAGATTCAGGCCCGAGCCGCGCGTCCGGGGGGCGCCGCGAGACCGGCGCGACGCCGCCGGACCAGGCCAGCCGATCCGCGGCGGGTAGTGGATCATCCCGGTGGGCATCGGAGTCGCGCGGCGCGGCCGGGCGGCGGGCCGCGCGGGCCGCGGCTCGTCGGTGCGGGCGACGACGATGTCGGCCGGGCGATCGGGGACGGTCAGGCGGACCGACGTCTCGCGCGGCTCGAACCGTTCACCGGTGACCAGGCCCGCCAAGGGGTCCGGGAGCAACGGACCCGGTTCCGGGTCCAAGGTGCCATCCCGTCCGATGCGCTCAGCCATCTGGGGGTCCCCCTTCGTGCGGGTTCCCCATCCAGGCTAGTCCTCGTCGCGCTCCGTGTCGCCCCCTTAGCGGACCTCCACCAGCAGGGTTACCGCCAATCCGGTTACGACTTCGACTTCGCGGGTGTCTTCTTCGCCGGTGCCTTGCGCCGGACGGGCGCAGCGCGCTTGGGGGCGGGCCCCTTGGCCCGCTTCTCGGCCAGCAGTTCGGCGGCGCGCTCGTCGGTGAGCGTCTCGACGTTGTCGGCCTTGCGCAGCGATCCGTTCGTCTCGCCGTCGGTCACGTACGGCCCGAACCGGCCGTCCTTGATCACCATCGGCTTGCCGGACACCGGGTCGTTGCCCAGCTCGCGCAGCGGCGGCGCCGACGCGGCGGCCTGCCTGCCGCGCTTCTTCGGCTCGGCGTAGATCTTGAGCGCCTCGTCGAGCTGGATCTCGAAGAGCTGGTCCTCGCTGGTCAGCGAGCGGGAGTCGGTGCCCTTCTTCAGGTACGGCCCGTAGCGGCCGTTCTGCGCGGTGATCTCCTCGCCGCTGGTCGGGTCGGCGCCGACAACCCGGGGCAGCGACAGCAGCTTGAGCGCGTCATCGAGGGTCACCGTGTCCAGTGACATCGACTTGAACAGCGAACCGGTGCGCGGCTTGGGCTTCGCCGGAACCTTGCTCCTGGTCTTCTTCGCGCCCTCGACCGCCGGCGCCTCCTCGACCTCGGGCAGCACCTCGGTGACGTACGGGCCGAAGCGGCCCTCCTTGGCCACGATCTCGTGCCCGGTGACCGGGTCGGTGCCGAGCGTGCGCCCCTCCATCGGGGTGGCGAACAGCTTCTCGGCGACCTCGCGGGTCAGCTCGTCCGGCGGCAGGTCCTCCGGCAGGTTCGCGCGCTGGGCGACCGCGTCGACCTCGCGCTCCAGGTAGGGCCCGTAGCGGCCGACGCGGACCACGACGGGGCGGCCCTCGTCGTCGGTGAACACCGGGATGGAGTTCACCACCTTGGCGTCGATGTGCTCGACCCCGGAGCCGACCAGCTTCTTGAGTCCGCCGGAGCGGCCCACCGAGCCCTCGGGGCCGACCGCGCCGCCGAAGTAGAAACCGGAGAGCCAGTCGGTGCGCTGCTGGGTGCCCGCGGCGATCCCGTCGAGCTCGTCCTCCATCGCGGCGGTGAAGTCGTAGTCGACCAGCCGCCCGAAGTGCTGCTCCAGCAGCCCGATCACGGAGAACGCGATCCAGGACGGGACCAGCGCGGACCCCTTCTTCCACACGTAGCCGCGGTCCTGGATGGTGTTGATGATCGAGGTGTAGGTAGACGGGCGGCCGATGCCCAACTCCTCCAGCGCCTTGATCAGGCTGGGCTCGGAGTAGCGCGGCGGCGGGCTGGTGCTGTGCCCGTCCGCGGCCAACTCGGTCGCGGTGACCGGCTGGCCTTTGACCAGCAGCGGCAGCCTGCGCTCCGCGTCGTCGGCCTCGCCGCCCACCTCGGAGTCGACCGCCTCGACGTAGGCCCGCAGGAAGCCCGCGAAGGTGATCGTGCGGCCGGACGAGGTGAACACGCACTCCTCGCCGCTCGACGCCGCGCCCGTGATGCGCACGGTCATCGTGGTACCGCGCACGTCGGCCATCTGCGAGGCGATGGTGCGCTGCCAGACCAACTCGTAGAGCCGGAACTCGTCGGTCTCCAACTCGCTCGCCACCTGGCCAGGTGTGCGGAACACCTCACCGGCAGGCCGGATGGCCTCGTGCGCCTCCTGGGCGTTCTTGACCTTGCGGGTGTACTGCCGCGGCTGCGGCGAGACGTACTGCGCGCCGTAGAGGTCGGTGGCCTGCGCCCGCGCCGCCGTGATCGCCGTCTCCGACAGGGTCGTGGAGTCGGTACGCATGTAGGTGATGTAGCCGTTCTCGTACAGCCGCTGCGCGGTGCGCATGGTGCGCTCGGAGGAGAACCGCAGCTTGCGGCCCGCCTCCTGCTGCAGCGTCGAGGTCATGAACGGCGCGTACGGCTTGCGGGTGTAGGGCTTCTCCTCGACGCTCGACACGGTCAGCGCCGCGCCCGCGAGGCTCTCGGTGAGCCTGCGCGCCTCGGTCTCCTCCAGCAGCAGCACCTCGGTGCCCGCCTTCAGGTTTCCGTCCTGGCCGAAGTCGCGGCCGGTGGCCAGCCGGGTGCCGTCGACCGACAGCAGCCGAGCGCCGAACTTCGACGGCTCGGCCACATTGTCAGACCGGTCCGCGCCTGTGTTGATCTCCATCGTCGCGGAGATGTCCCAGTACGACACCGCCACGAACGCCATCCGCTCGCGCTCGCGCTGCACCACGATCCGGGTCGCCACGGACTGCACGCGGCCGGCCGAGAGCCGCGGCATGACCTTCTTCCACAGCACCGGGCTGACCTCGTAGCCGTAGAGCCGGTCGAGGATGCGGCGGGTCTCCTGGGCGTCGACCAGGTCGCGGTCCAGCTCGCGGGTGTTCTGCGCGGCGGCGAGGATGGCGGGCTCGGTGATCTCGTGGAACACCATGCGGCGGACCGGCACCTTGGGCTTGAGCGCCTCCAGCAGGTGCCAGGCGATGGCTTCGCCCTCGCGGTCGCCGTCTGTGGCCAGGTAGAGCTCGTCGACGTCCTTGAGCAGGCCCTTGAGCTCGGAGACGGTCGACTTCTTGTCGGGGGTCACGATGTAGATGGGCTCGAAGCCGTTGTCGACGTTGACGCCGAGGTTGGACCAGGACTCGCCCTTGTAGCGCTCCGGCACCTCCGCGGCCTTGCGCGGCAGGTCGCGGATGTGGCCGCGGGAGGACTCGACGACGAAGTTGCGGCCAAGGTAGGACGCGATCTTGCGCGCCTTCGCGGGTGACTCGACGATCACCAGCCGACGAGGCTCGGTCCCGTCCGCACCGCCGCTTCTCTTCGTCCCTGCCGATCCGGCCACGCTGTCCCGCTCTCTGTGAACCTGTCCGTACCAAAGCCCGCGTCAGCCAGTCAGTGTGCACGCTGCGCGGGAAATGCCCTATTCCAGGTCGCTCTAGCGGCTGGAAGATCGGCCGACCGAGAGTATGGACCTCTACCACCTCTAGCACGATCAGGACACGACGCGCATCCGAGAAACCGCGGGCCAGTACTCGGCGCAGCCCGCGCAGGCGGGTGGTCCGACCAGCTCCAACAGTCGCGCCAGTCTGCGCCTGCCGCTGACCCGCAGACCTGGTCCGTCGTCCTTGCCGACGTGCTTCGCCGCCGGGATACCGGTCCGGGCCAGCGCGTCCAGCAGCGGCTCGTGCGTCTCAGGCGCCTCGGCGTCGAGGGCAAGCAGGTAGCTGCCCTCGACCCAGCGGCCCGCCGCCAGCACCCACATCCGCAGCGCGGCGCCGTCCGGCACGAAACAGTCCGGGACCACCTTGGCCCGGCCGCGCGTCCACTGGGCCGCCAAGGGCGCCAGGTCGGCCCGGAACGCCGTGCGGAGCTGCGGCGGCTCACCGTCCTCGCCCGGCCACACCTGCGCCGCCACCCCGCGGTCGGCGCACGCCTTGACCAGTGCTTTCGCCCGCCACGATGCCGCGACGACCATCGAGAGCCGGGCCGTGGCCTTGGCGAAGACGACCGTGTGACCGTGCCCGCACAGCAGCCCCGCGAGATCGGCGACCCGAGGGTGCGCCGCCTCGGCGGAGTAGAACGACAACTGCGCGACCACGGACCACAGGTTAGAACAAGAGTTCGATCTCGGTAAAGATCGGCAGGCCCGGTTCAATCGCCCAGGGCACCGGGACTGGCACCGCGGCCGCCAAATCACCCGGTCGGGTGAAGTCGATCGGCCGCTCAGGACGTCGGCGTCGAACCGCTGAGCTTCTTGCAGCTCGGCGCCTGCTCGAACGCGCGGTTCAGCTCCTGGTTGCCGCGCAGGCCCTTGGTCGGGTCATCCAGGTCGCCGAGCTTCCCGAGGTCCTGGCTGACCTGCAGCAAGCCGGTCTGGAGACCGGCCACGGTGGACGCGTCGGCCTTCTCGAAGTTCGTCTTCGCGGTGCCGACGGTGGTCCTGGCGCCGTCGAGCGCCTTGATCGCCGTGTCGGCCGCGGCCTGGCCGTCGGGCACCGGAGGCGCGCCTGCCGCCCGCACGCCGCCGATCATCCGGTCGAGCGCGGAGACCAGCGTGTCGAGGTAGGCCACCATGTTCGTCTTGGCCTTCGCCGGGTCGCTCGGATCGATGTCCGGGCCCGCGCTCAGCGCCGCCGACTCGGGCGCGACCACCGCGCAGACCTGCTCCGCCCAGGCGACCGCGTCGCCGCCGCCCGCTGCCGCCGTGGTGGTGGTGGTGGTGCCGGAGGTCCTGCTGCCGCCGGAGTCGTTCGAACCGCTGCACCCGACCAGGCCGAGCGAGAGCACCGCGACGACGACGGCAAGACGACGAACCATGGGAAACGCTCCTTGGACGTAGCTACCTGGCGATATTCGCACGGTCGAGAGTCCATCGCAGGGCGGGGACACGGCCGAGGCCGGCCCCCGCGAAGGGGACCGGCCTCGGTCGTTGGTCACGCCGATTGTCAGGCGTTGGCCGGCGTCTCCGCCGGGGTGTCGGCGATCGCGGTACCGCGCCGCTTGGACACCACGACCGCGGTGACGATGAGCACGACGGCCGCGAGCGCGATGGAGACCCGCAGGCCGGTCGAAGCGTCCGCGCCGATCGAGAACGTGACGATGGCGGGCGCGATCAGCAGCGAGACCAGGTTCATCACCTTGATCAGCGGGTTGATCGCGGGACCGGCGGTGTCCTTGAACGGGTCGCCGACGGTGTCGCCGATGACCGTGGCGGCGTGGGCGTCGGAGCCCTTGCCACCGTGGTGGCCGTCCTCGACCAGCTTCTTGGCGTTGTCCCAGGCACCACCGGAGTTGGCCAGGAACACCGCCATCAGCGTGCCGGTGGCGATAGCACCGGCCAGGTAACCCGCCAGCGGGCCGACGCCGAGGCCGAAGCCGACCGCGATCGGGGCGAGCACGGCGAGCAGACCAGGCGTGGCCAGCTCGCGCAGCGAGTCACGGGTGCAGATGTCGACGACCTTGCCGTATTCCGGCTTGGCGGTGCCCTCCATGATGCCGGGGATCTCCCGGAACTGGCGGCGGACCTCGAACACGATCGCGCCTGCCGCCCGGGTCACGGCGTTGACCGCGAGGCCGGAGAACATGAAGACGACCGCGGCCCCGATCAGGATGCCGACCAGCACGTTCGGGCTGTAGACGACGTACTCGAACGCGGCGCCGGGCGACTCGATCTGGTCCTGCGCGCCTTCGACCACGCCCTGCAGGGCCTTGCCGATCGCGTCGGTGTAGGAGCCGAACAACGCTGTCGCGGCGAGCACGGCCGTCGCGATCGCGATGCCCTTGGTGATCGCCTTGGTGGTGTTGCCGACCGCGTCCAACTCGGTGAGGATCTGCGCGCCCTCAGCGGTCACGTCGCCCGACATCTCCGCGATGCCCTGGGCGTTGTCGGACACCGGACCGAACGTGTCCATCGCGACGATCACGCCGACGGTGGTGAGCAGACCGCAGCCCGCCAGCGCGATCGCGAACAGCGCGACCAGCACCGAACCCGACAGCAGGAACGCACCGTAGACGGCCGCGCCGATGACCAGCGCGGTGTAGACGGCCGACTCGAAACCCACCGAGATACCGGACAGGATCACGGTCGCCGCGCCGGTCAGCGAGGTCTTGCCGACCTCCTTGACCGGCTTGTAGTCGGTGCCGGTGTAGTAGCCGGTCAGCCACAGGATCACGCCGGCCAGCACGATGCCGATGATCACCGCGACAGCCGCGATGACCGCCGGGCTGCCCGAGATGTTGGACACCGACGAGCCGGTCAGCTCCGAGAACGAGCCCGGCAGGTAGATGAACGCCGCCGCCGTGCACAGGACCGCGGAGAACAGCGCCGAGATGTAGAACGAGCGGTTGATGGCGGCCAGGCCGCTCTCGCCCGCGCGAGCCTTGGTGATGTAGACGCCCAGCATCGCGGTGATCACGCCGAGCGCGGGGACGATCAGCGGGAAGAGCAGGCCGTGCACACCGAACGCGGTGCTGCCCAGGATCAGCGCGGCCACCAGGGTCACCGCGTAGGACTCGAACAGGTCGGCCGCCATGCCCGCGCAGTCACCCACGTTGTCGCCGACGTTGTCGGCGATGGTGGCGGCATTGCGGGGGTCGTCCTCGGGGATGCCCTTCTCGACCTTGCCGACCAGGTCGGCGCCGACGTCGGCCGCCTTGGTGAAGATGCCGCCGCCGACGCGCATGAACATCGCGATGAGCGCGGCGCCGAAGCCGAAGCCCTCCAACACCTTCGGAGCCGTGCCGGTGTAGACGAGCACGACAATCGCGGCACCGAAGAGGCCGAGGCCCACGGTGGCCATGCCGACCGCACCACCGGTGCGGAACGCGATCCTGGTCGCCTTCTCCCGGCCGCCGTCCTCATTGGCCGCGGCGGCGACCCGCAGGTTCGCCTGCGTCGCCAGCCACATGCCGAGGTAGCCGATGGTGAACGAGAAGACGGCACCGACCAAGAAGAACAGCGACCGGCCTATGCGTTCCCCCGCGCTGTCGGCGGGTAGCAGGAACAGCAACAGGAATACCGCGCTGCCGAAGACCAGCAGCGTGTTTCGCTGCCGCTTGAGATACGCCGCCGCACCCTCTTGGACCGCCTTGGCGATTTCCTGCATCTTGGCGGTGCCCTGGCCCGCGGCCAGAACCTCCTTGAGCAGGACATAGCCGACGGCAAGAGCGGCGAGGGCGATCACGGCGACCACGACGACTACACCGCGATCGCCGCCGGTGAGCGTCAGATCTGCCGCGAGGAACTGCCCGGACATCCGTCCTCCTGATGATCTGCCTGTTTCGGGGCCGACATCCCGCCATTACCGGCGGCGTGTATCGACCCCTGACTCCGCGTGTGGCACCACCACAAGCAGTGGGATGCGGGCGGAGTCTATTGGTAACGCGGATCACGGACGCGAGCCGTCCCACACCCCGCACTGTCCGTGAGCCGATATGGCGGAACGTGACTACGGGTGGCGGGTCGGATCCGCCTGGTGGGCAACAACGTCGGCGGTGTGTGCGAAGCTCGACGGGTGGGTGCGGACGCGGCGGTGGAGCGGGGCGGCCTGCTGCTCAAGCGGGTACTGGCGGGGGTTCCCGCTGGCGAGAATCCGCTCACCCACGTCGAAGAACTCCCCGAGCGCGCGGCGACGGTGGCGGCCTGGCCGTCGTGGGCGGACAAGCCGGTGCGGGCCGCGTTTGGCCGGGGCGGCGTCGAGTCGCCGTGGGCTCACCAGGTCGCGGCGGCCGAGCACGCGCACGCAGGCCGCAGTGTGGTGATCGCCACCGGCACCGCGTCCGGCAAGTCGCTCGCCTACCAGTTGCCGGTGATCTCCGCGCTCACCGACGACCCGCGTGCCACCTCGCTCTACCTGTCCCCCACCAAGGCGCTGGGCGCCGACCAACTCCGCGCCGTCCGCGCGCTCGACCTGCCCGAGCTGCGGGCCGCGAGCTACGACGGCGACACCCCGATGGCCGAGCGCGACTGGGTGCGCGCGTACGCCCGGTGGGTGTTCACCAACCCGGACATGCTCCACCGCGGCGTGCTGCCCACCCACGGCCGCTGGGCCACGTTCTTCCGCAACCTCCGCTACGTCGTGGTCGACGAGTGCCACGCCTACCGGGGCGTGTTCGGGTCGCACGTGGCGCTGCTGCTGCGCCGACTGCGCCGCGTCGCCCGCAAGTACGGCGCCGACCCGGTGTTCGTACTCGCCTCCGCGACGGTGTCCGACCCGGCCGCCTCGGCCACCCGACTGTCTGGAGTGGACTGTGCGGCGGTCACCGAGGACTGCTCGCCGCGCGGGGCGCGCACGGTGGCCCTGTGGGAGCCGCCGCTGCTCGACGACGTGGCAGGCGAGAACGGCGCGCCGGTCCGCCGCTCGGCTGGCGCGGAGACCGCGCGCATCCTCGCGGACCTGGTCATCGAGGGCGCGCGCACGCTCGCGTTCGTCCGCTCCCGGCGCGGCGCTGAGCTGACCGCGCTCGGCGCCCGCCGCGTCCTGTCCGAAGTAGACAGTGGGCTGGCCGACCGGGTCGCCGCCTACCGCGCGGGCTTCCTGCCCGAGGAGCGGCGCGCGCTGGAGAACGCGCTGGCCAGCGGCGAGCTGCTCGGCGTGGCCAGCACCAACGCGCTGGAACTCGGCGTCGACATCGCCGGGCTCGACGCGGTCGTGGTGGCCGGGTACCCGGGAACTTTGGCGTCGTTCTGGCAACAGGCCGGGCGCGCGGGGCGCGCGGGCGACGGCTCCCTGGTGGTCTTCGTCGCCCGCGACGACCCGCTCGACACCTATCTGGTGCACCATCCGTCGGCGGTGCTGGACAAGCCCATCGAGGCCACCGTCACCGACCCTGGCAACCCGTACGTGCTGGCGCCGCAGCTCGCGTGCGCCGCCGCCGAGCTGCCGCTGACCCCGGCCTGCCTGCCCGCCTTCGGCGACGGCGCCCGTGCCGTGTTGGACGACCTGGTCGCCGAGGGGGTGCTCCGCAAACGCCCCGCCGGGTGGTACTGGACCTCCCACCAACGCCCGCACTTCGACGTCGACATTCGCGGCTCGGGCGGCGACCAGATCGCGGTGGTGGAGGCCGACTCCGGCCGCATGCTGGGCACGGTCAACCCGGGAAGCGCCTGCGCGACAGTGCACAGCGGCGCGGTGTACCTGCACCAGGGCACGTCCTATGTGGTGGACGAGCTCGACCTGGACTCCGGGCTGGCGCTGGTGCACGCGGAGAACCCGGACTGGTCGACCTCGCCGCGCGAGGTGGTCGACATCGCGGTGTTGGGCACGATCGACCGCCAGGTGCACCAGGCGCGCGGGGGCGAGGTGACCGTGTGTCTCGGCGAGGTCGCCGTGACCTCGCAGGTCGTCGGCTACCTGCGCCGCCTGCCCTCGGGTGAGGTGCTGGACCAGATTCCGCTCGACCTGCCCGAGCACACGCTGCGCACCCGCGCGGTCTGGTACACGGTCAGCGAGAATCTGTTGACCGGTATGGGTTCCGGCCAGGCGGGACTGCATCCGGCGGCGGTGCCTGGTGCACTGCACGCCGCCGAGCACGCGGCCATCGGGCTGCTGCCGCTGTTCGCCACGTGCGACCGCTGGGACATCGGCGGCGTCTCGACGGCGCTGCACCCGGACACGGGCCGCCCCACCGTTTTCGTCCACGACGGCCATCCGGGTGGCGCGGGTTTCGCCGACCGTGGCCACGCGGCCCTGGTGCCCTGGCTCAACGCCACCCGGCGCGCCATCGCCGCGTGCGAGTGCCCGGCGGGCTGCCCCTCGTGTGTGCAGTCTCCCAAGTGCGGCAATGGAAACGAGCCACTGGACAAGGCGGGCGCGGTGGCCGTCCTGAGCACTGTCCTCGCCGCGCTGACAAACTGACCGACAGTCCACTGAGGACAGTCGGTGGCGGGCGATGACTCCGCTGGCGAGGGGTGCTTACGCGGCAGCGGACGGGGGTGCTTACGCGGCAGCGGGGGGGGGGGGGGGGGGGGGGTAACCCACCCGCCACCCCCGCGGGCGACCAGGCCCCCCGCACGCGGGGGGGGGGGGCGA